>CAYJGA010000142.1:0-5482 GCA_964369255.1 uncultured Desulfovibrionaceae bacterium | reverse complement strand
GACATCGAAACGCACGCTTTTTGTTTCTTTAAAAATATCAATGGTTTTTTGATATGCTATGTATTCAATGCGAGCAACTTTAAAGGGCAACAATATTTCTAACACCTCTTTGCATGTCTCTTCATCCCTCATAAATTGAGCAAAGATGAAGTCATCTGTAATATCAAGCTGTTGCCATCGCTTTTTGGCTCTTTTTAAAATGCTTTCTTTGAGAGCTTCTTCCATTTTCAGACCCCTTTTTCAGAGGGTACGTATTTTTGCCGTAAAGGGCACGGCGCCATCATGCACTGCCTCACGCGATTTTTATGCTATGAATGCTGCTCATTGCCGCGTGGTCTTGCCTTCTGTGGGCGTGGGCATTTCAAATGGTTCTATGCACTGCCTTCAAAATAAATCTGCATGACTCCCTGTACGAGAGGCCGTCAAAATCAGGCTTTTCCCGTCGATGGCATAAATGAGCAACCAATCGGGCTTGATGTGGCATTCTCTGAAGCCTTGATAGTTCCCCTTGAGTGCGTGGTCGAGATAATGAGCGGGGAGCGTTTCACCGCGCAAGAGGATGTCTATAACCCTCTCAAGTAATGTCATATCCATATGACGTCGTATAAGACGCTTTACGTCCTTTCTGAATTGAGAGGTCGTCTTGAGCTTAAGCATCGTTTTCTATATGTGCGAACAACTCGGCGGCAGAGGCGTATGTTTCTGCGTGCAGTGTTCCATGCATTATCTCCCGTGCCTCTTGGATTGCCGCGACTGTCTCATGGTTATATGGTGGCTCATGGTTATATGGTGGCTGTGGTCGCTCAAAAGGAAGGCCCCCCACGAGCAAGGATTGATGCAAAAAACACTGTATGGCATCCGACACACTCAAGCCACAGCGCGCAAAGAGGGCTTGCGCATCTGCCTTCACCTCCGGTGTGACGCGCACGTTGATATGTGCTGTTTTTGTCATATGGCGCTCTCCTTTCTCTTTTCCTTCTGCGTGCTTGCTTCTTTCATCCCACATGCAGGCGTACAGGCGCACTCCTCACCTCTATTACGATGAAAAATGAATAATCAAATCAGCACTATGGTTGTACGATGTATTGTTGGCATCGTGCTCTGCCTATGCAAAATGAACGAAAAAGTTCGTGTCGAGGGTGGTGTCCGTTCCCGTCGCACCGGCAGTATAGTTCGCGCCGTCCATCGTAAATGCCTCTCCCTCGCTCAAACCTGTGATGGTCACATGGGTCGCATCGCTTGATGTCCTGTGCAGGGCGATGGTGTCATCGTTGTCGGCATTGATGGTAATATCCCCCTCTATCGCCGTCCCCACATACACAATGATGTTATCCGCACCGTCGCCGCCCGTGATACTGCCGCCTGTCATGCCATTATCCGCGCCGCCAATGGTAATCGTATCATCGCCCGCGCCTGCGTCAATGCTGCCATTGGACATCACGCCCTTGATGGTAATGGTGTCATTACCAGTGGCCGTGCCGCCGTTTTCTAGCGTCTGGGCATCGCCGTAGATAGTGCCGGCCTCCATATTCCCATGGATGGTGATTATGTCATTGCCTGCGCTCGTGGCGTCGTTCACAATGTTCGCATCGCCATAAATAAGAGCCTTTTCGTGCGTCAGAGAGCCATGGATGGTGATGGTATCATGCCCTGTGGTAATGGCCCTACTGCGTACATTGTGCGCATCTCCGCGAATTTCAGCATTGCCCATGTCGCCGTAAATGGTGAGCGTGTCGTTGCCGGAGAGGATAGTATCGGCGGAGCTTACAGCGCTGACATCCAAGTTTATATTTCCGCCGGAGAGGTCACCATGAATGGTCACAGTATCATGACCGGAACAACTGTTACCGATCATCTCCACCGCATCCCCGTAAATGTCCGTGCCGTGCATATCGCCATGGATGGTGATGGTATCATGCCCTGAGAGGGTGGCATTGCCTTGTGCATTGTCTGTATCCCCAAAAATCTGCCCTCTATCCATAGTGCCATGGATGATGATGGTGTCGTCACCGGTGATGGTGGCACTGCCCTCTACGTGATCCATGTCCCCATAAATAGTGCTTGTAGGATTTACATCTCCATAGATGATGATAGTATCATTGCCTGTGATAAAGTCCTTGGTGGCTTCCGTGGATTGGAGCGTATCGCCAATAATTTTGCCATTTGTCAGATTGCCGCCGATCATGATGGTGTCATGACCGCCTTGACCGCTTTGGGCAGCGCTATGATCGCCAAAGAGGGACGCACCACTGTTATAATCGCCGCTTATGTAGACAAAATTGTTGGTGAATACTGTGTCAGAGGTGTCGAGATTAGTATCCTCGGAAATCGGCTCCTGTCTCTCTGCACGGATAAATTGTACATTGTTCTTCTCGTAGAGAACCCCGTTGCTGGCGGACGCATTGTTGATAAAGTTCGTGGAAACGTTTTCATCATCAACAAATATATCCGACATGGTCGCGTCGCTGGTAAAGTCGAGGTTCAATATGTAGACCTTGTTGGTACCTGTGGCACCGGCGGTGGTGAATTTCAGCGTATCGCCCGCCTCACCCCCCGCGTCAAGGACAACAGTGGCGTCCTCAGCAATGGAGAGGTCGATGGTGACAATGTCGTCCACATCCCCCGTACCGCTGGAATTGTTGATGGTGATGGTGTCCGCTCCCCGCGCCACATGGATAACGCCGCCCGTCATGCCCCCTGTGATGGTGACGCTGTCAATGTCGTCATAGGTGCCCGTACTGGTGATGGTGTCGGCGTCGGTGTAGATGGCAGCAGTGCCGGACACGGTGCCATTGATGATGATGGTATCCGTACCTGAGATTGTGGCATTTTCGTGCACACGGTACGCATCGCCATAAATGTTGCCATTGTTCATATCTCCATGGATGGTGATGATGTCGTCCCCGGAAATCGTGGTATTGCCGCTTGCATTGTGCACATCGCCACAAATGTCGCCATTGTTCATATCGTTATTAATGGTGATGGTGTCGCTCCCGGAAATCGCGGTATCGCCGCTTGCATCGAGCACATCGCCATAAATGCGGCCACTCTCCAGAAACTTGACAGTAATGGTGTCCGCACTCGTGATTGTGGTAGAGTCGTTGAGGAGGGTCGCATCGCCGAAAATCCAGCCGCCGTCCAAATTACCAGTGATGGTGATGGTGTCGTTCCCAGAAATCGTGGCACTACCGGTTACATATAGCGCATCGCCAGAAATGCGGCCGTCGCTTATATTCCCAGTGACGGTGATGGTGTCGTTACCCGTTACAAAGTCTGCGTTGCTCAGCGTTGATGTATCACCATAGATGTAAGTGCTGCCCACAGTCATAGAACCTGTGACCGTGATTATGTCGTCACCGCCTGTGCCCGCACTTGCGCCTGCGCCGTTCGTGTCCCCATAAATAGTCACGGATTTCTCAATACTCGTGTTCATTTCAATGGTGGTATTGCCATATACGCCTGGCGAACCCACAGTCTCTTGAATGGTACCCCTCACCGCAACATCGGCGAAGTCCTGCACAAAAGCGGACGCGGCGGCAGCGGCAGCATCCCCATACGTCATAGTATAGTCGGTATCACCTGTGATGGTGACGGTGACAAGCTTCGCATCAGAGCCTCCTTTGCCGTCCTGCACATAGACGGTGAAGGTGTCTGTGACTTGGGCTTCAGAGCCGATATATTCAGCCTTATCGGGGTCAAGGGTGTATGTATATAGCCCATTTTCTCCGTCGATGGAGAACGTGCCATATGTGCCGTTGACGCTTGTGGTGTCTGTGGGGGCATCGCCCGCTACGTTACCCACGGCGACGCTAAATTCCTTGGTGGCGCCCGTATCAGGGTCAGTGACGCCGGCGGTTTTATTGGCATTGCCTTGGGAATTGGTTTCCGTGACAGCGAGGTCTTCCACAGCGAGCACGGGCGCGTCGTTGGCGCCGTTCACTGTGATAACAATGTCTTGCTCCAGAAATTCGCCGTGCGGGTCTTCATTGCGCACGACGAATGTTTCTGTTCGCTCTACGTCCGCGCTAAGGGCGTTGACAGCCGTCTGTTGCGCCAGCGTCACGCCCAAGGTATACTCAAACGTTCCATTCGCTTGCACGACCAAGTTGCCATAGGTGCCCGTGATGGTGATGGCGCTGTCGCCCAGCGTGACAGCATCGCCCGTCGTGTGCTTCACGGTCAGCGTGGAACCGTCGCTGTCCACATCGCCAAAGGCAATGCTGCCCGACGCGGTGGTGTCGCTGTCCTCTGTCACTTGACTGTCTGTCGTGTTCACAGTGAGCGTAGGCGCGTCGTTGGCGCCGTTCACGGTGATAACAATGTTTTGTTCAATGGAGCCGCCGTGGTCGTCTGCATTGCGCACGACGAATGTTTCTGTGGACTTTTCGGTCGCGCTAAGGGCGTTGACAGCCGTCTGTTGCGCCAGCGTCACGCCCAAGGTATACTCAAACGTTCCATTCGCTTGCATGACCAAGTTGCCGTAAGTGCCCACGATGGTGATGGCACTCTCGCCCAGCGTAACAGCATCGCCCGTCGTGTGTTGTACGGTCAACGTGGAGCCGTCGTTGTCCACATCGTCAAAGGCAATGGTGCCGGATGCGGTGGTGTCGCTGCTGTCATCTTCTGTCACTTGGCTGTCGGGCACACTCACAGTGAGCGTGGGCGCGTCGTTGACGCCGTTGACGGTGATAACAATGTTTTGCTCAATGGAGCCGCCGTGGTCGTCTGCATTGCGCACGGTGAATGTTTCTGTGGGCTTATCGGTCGCGCTAAGGGCGTTGACAGCCGTCTGTTGCGCCGACGTCACGCCCAAGGTGTATGTAAATGTGCCATCCGCTTGCACGACCAAGTTGCCATAGGTGCCCGTGATGGTGATGGCGCTGTCGCCCAGCGTGACAGCATCGCCCGTCGTGTGCTTCACGGTCAGCGTGGAACCGTCGCTGTCCACATCGCCAAAGGCAATGCTGCCCGACGCGGTGGTGTCGCTGTCCTCTGTCACTTGACTGTCTGTCGTGTTCACAGTGAGCGTAGGCGCGTCGTTAACGCCGTTCACTGTGACGGTCACGTCCTGCGCCGCAAAATCGCCTTGAGCATCACGCACATAGACAGTGAATTTCTCTGTGAAGTCGACACCCTCCGCAAGAGCTTGTGCGCGTTCGTCGAGCGTGTACGTATACTGCCCGTCTGCGTCAATTTCGAGCGTCCCATATTCGCCCTTTATGCTCGTGCTTGTGGGGGCAGAAACAGGCGGCGGGACTTGTTCCTCCGGCGTGAGACCGACACTGTATGTGAGTAGATCGCCCACATCCACATCCTCGCCCGTGGCCGTGCCAAAAACGAACCCCTCATCTTCGGCGAGGGTGAACGAGGACTTATCCACGCTGAGTGTGGGCGCCTCGTTGCCGCCTTCGATGGTGACGGTGATGGCTTTGGAGGCCGTAGCACCGTGTATATCCTTCACATATATGGTGAAAGTCTCTGT
>CAYJGA010000141.1:0-5502 GCA_964369255.1 uncultured Desulfovibrionaceae bacterium | reverse complement strand
CGCGTTCTTTGCACGCTCCTGTGCGGCTACTTCTTGTCTGGACATGTCCGTATCCACCCAGCCGCCGCCAAGTGCCATGCAGACATCGACGACTGCGCTGAGCCTGTCGCTCATGACAGAGGCGAGGTTCAATTCCACCTCAAAGAGGCCGCGTTCTGCGTCAAGGACAGTGAGGTAGTCCGCGTAGCCGTTGTCGTATTGCAGACGCGCCAATTCTGTGGCGCGGCGCATGTTGTCCACTTGCGCTTGGATGGTTTTCACGATGCCATTGGCCATGCGCTGGGCGGTGAGGGATGTACGAATGTCCTTGAAGGCGGCTTGCACTGTTTGACTGTAGAGGGCGATGGCTTGGCGCTTTTGCGCTTCGGCATCTTCTACGGCGTACCAGCGTCTGCCAAAGTCAAAGATGGGCAAGGTGGCGTTGACGCCATAGCTCCACATACCTGCAGGGCCGCCAAACAGGCCGATGACGGCCTCGCTCAATGTGCCAAGGCTGGCTGTCAGACCAATGGAGGGGAAGAAGTCTGCCTTAACCACGCCGATATTGGCATTGTAGGCCATAACCATGTATTCTGCCGCGCGGATGTCGGGACGACGCATGAGCAGCTCTGATGGCAAACCTTCAGGAATAGCAGGGGGAGAGGGCAAATCTTCGATGCGCATGCCTCTGTCCACAAAGCCTGTCATGATTTCCCGCGGGGAGCGCCCGAGGAGCACTGCCAGCGAGGCTTCCACGTTGGTCATTTGGACTAAGGTGGTGAGCATGGACGCGCGAGCCGTTTCCACTTCGCTCTTGGCGCGCAGAAGGTCAAGCTCTGTAATGTCCCCTTGGTTGAAGCGGACAGTATAGATACCAAGACCTTGTTCACGAGATTTCAGCGTGCGTTTTGCTGTGGCAAGCTGCATGTCGAGGGCGAGGAGGCTGAAGTAGGTCTTTGCTGTTTGGCCTGCGATGGTCAAACGCAGGGCTTCGTGCCCGACCTTTGTGCTCATGAGGACGTCGCTCAAGCCTGTGTAGGCATTGCGATACTTGCCCCAGAAGTCCAATTCCCATGAGGTGCCAAGACCAAATTGGTATGTATACGTGGTGCGGTCAAGAATGCCGGAATCATACTGGTCGCGTGACGCATCGCTGTTGGGGCCGTCTATGCTGGCGCCGGCGCCGCCGGCGCTGCCTGAACCTGTGAGGTTCGGGAAGAGCGCAGAGCGACTCACGCCGAGTTGCGCGGCGGCGCTGTCAAGCTTTGCCAAGGAGACTTCCAGCTCGATATTATTTTTCAAAGCCTCCTCGATGAGCGCCGTGAGGACGGGGTCATCAAAGCGCTTCCACCAGTCTTGCTCCAAGAGCGGCGCGCTGACTGTCACTTTTTTCCATGCTTCAGGCATGTCAATGCCGGGGCGCTCGTAGTCCGGCGCAAAGGAGCAGGCAGAAAGGAAGATGACGCACAGGCCGCAGGTGATGGCGCGTGTGATTGTGGTCATTTTTTTGCGTACTGTTATCATAAGGCTTCCTCGTTATAAGTATTTTTTGGGGTATCCCCGGACTTTTTGGGGGGAGAACCATTATTATCCGCATGCGGGTCTTTCTTGCCTTGCAGCGCCAAGGACATCTTCATGATAAGCTTGAAGAAGTAAGGCACAAAGAGCGTGGCGATACATGTGGCGGCAAGCATGCCCCCGATGACCGCCGTGCCAATGGCATGGCGGCTGTTGGCGCCGGCGCCCGTGCTGATGGCAAGCGGTACGCAGCCCATGATGAAGGCGAGGGATGTCATGACAATGGGACGAAAACGCAAGCGCGAGGCATGCATAGCCGCCACATCAAGACTTTTGCCGCCGCGCCATGCCTCTACGGCAAATTCCACGATGAGAATGGCGTTCTTTGACGCCAAGCCCACCAGCGTAACCAAGGCCACTTGGAAGTACACGTCGTTGGCAAGGTCGCGTCCCCATGTGGCAAGGATGGCGCCAAAAACACCGAATGGCACCGCAGAGATGACAACGATGGGCAATGACCAGCTCTCATATTGCGCCGCCAAGATGAGGAATACCATAACGAGCGCAAGCACAAAGATGATGGTCGTGTCCGACGATGCCTGAATTTCCTGCAAGGAAGAACCAGACCAGCCGATGGCGTAGTCAGAAGGCAAGACTTCGCGCGCCACAGCTTCCATGGCGGCGATGGCCTGACCGGACGAATAGCCCGGAGCGGGGTTGCCCATGACCTGCGCCGCAGGGAAGGCATTGTAGCGCTGCACCATTTGAGGCGCCGTGCGGCGCTCAAAGGTGATGAGCGCAGAGAGGGGAATCATGTTCCCTTGGTTGTTGCGCACGGAAACATCCGCCAAGCTTTGCGGCAACACGCGATAGTCTGTTTCAGACTGCATGACCACTTGGAATGTCCGACCCACATAGTTGAAGTCGTTTACGTAGGTGGTGCCGAATGTGGCTTGCATGGTGCGGTATACATCGCTGATTTTCACCCCTTGGGCAAGGCAGCGTTCGCGATCAAGGTTTGCGAAGAGTTGGGGCGACTTCGTATTGAAGAGGTTACGAATGCCTGTGAGTTCCGGTCTTTTGGAGGCCGCTTCCACAAGTTTGTCGGTCATGACAGCCAAGTCATTTAAGGTGCCTGTGCCCGTACTTTGGATAAAGCACTCAAAGCCACCAGTGGTACTCATGCCAGAGATGGGCGGCGGAGAGAAGGCCACAGTCATGGCTTGGGGCATGCCCATGCCAAGCATAAACACTTTTTTGGCAAGGGCGTCCGGAGTCATGCTGGGCGAGAGACGATCCTTCCAGTCTTTCAACACAATAAAGAATGTCCCGTAGTTGCTCTTTGTACTCATGGACGTCAAATCAAGACCGCCGATGGTGAATATGTTTTGCACAGCAGGGTCAGCCAGCATGGCCTGCTCCACCACATTGAGCGTTTCCGCCGTGTGCGGGAGCGTCATGCCATCGGTCATAATACTGATGCCTAAAATATAGCCTTGGTCTTCGTTGGGCACGAGGGAGGTAGGTACATTTTTGAACAGCCAGCCCATGCCCACAATCATGAGCACAAAGAGGAGCATACTCACAACGCCCATATTCTTTAGAAGGCGCACGACACGCACATATTTATGGGTGATTTTCGCAAAGACATAGTTGAACCAGCGGAAAATCCACAAGGGCTTGTGGTGTTCATCGTGAGGTTTGAGCAAAAATCCGCACAGCGCCGGTGTGAGTGTCAAGGCCACAATGCCCGAAATAATAACAGATATGGAGATGGTGATGGCAAATTGCTTGTACATCTCCCCTGCAAGGCCGCCCATGAAGGACACGGGCACAAAGACCGCGCACAATACGAGCACGATGGCGATAACAGGGCCTGTCACTTCGCGCATGGCCTGCGCTGTGGCATCGTGAGGGGACTTGTTTTCCGTGCGCATGATGCGTTCCACGTTTTCAAGGACGACGATGGCATCGTCCACAACGATACCAATGGCGAGCACCATGCCGAAAAGCGTCAGCGTGTTGATGGTGTAGCCAAGGGCATACATGCCCGCAAATGTGCCAATAATAGACACAGGCACCGCAAGGCAAGGAATGAGCGTGGCGCGCCAGCTCTGCAAGAACATGTACACCACGATGAACACGAGCACCATGGCTTCAAGAAGTGTCTTGTAGACTTCCTCAATGGAGGCTTCCACGAAGATATTTGTGTTGTAGGGGATGTCGTAGGTGATGCCATCGGGGAAGCGCTCTGACAGTTCGTCCAGTTTTTCCTTCACCAAACGCCCCGTTTCGATGGCGTTGGCGCCGGGGAGCAGGTACACACCGGCCGCGCGGACGACGTGTCCGTTGAGCTGTGAGTCAATGCTATAATCTGCGCCGCCAAGTTGCACCCGAGCCACATCCTTCAAATAGAGGAAGCTGCCGTCGGGTTCTGCGCGGACGATGATATTTTCAAATTCCTCAGGCGTCACAAGGCGCCCCTTGGTGTCAATTTGCCAGCCAAGGTCAATGCTTGCCGGGGCAGGCATGGCGGCGATACGACCGGGAGCGAATTGGGCATTTTGGTCTTGGATGGCAGCAGCGACATCGGACGGCTGCAAGCCATACTTTGTCAGTTTGTCGGGATTGACCCAAATGCGCATGGAATAGTTCATATTCCCGAAGATACTACAATCGCCCACACCGGGGACACGCTTCATTTCGTCCACGATGTTGTTTTGCAGATAGTTATTGAGATAGACGGCGTCATATCGCTTATCCGGCGACGTAAGCGCGATAATAAGCAGCATGGCCGGCGACTGTTTGACAACTTGGATACCTTGCCTGCGCACATCTTCGGGGAGGAGTGTTTGGGCGAGGTTGACTCTGTTGTTGACGTTGACGAGGGCGATGTCCGGGTCTGTGCCCAGCTTAAAGACGACATTGATGCTGCCGGCGCCAGCGCCGGAGTCCGACGTGGACGACATGTAGAGCATGTCTTCGACGCCATTTATTTGTACTTCAAGGGGGGCGATGACGGTTTCTGCGATGGTTTGCGCAGACGCACCGGGATAACTTACGGATACAGACACTTGCGGTGAAATAAGATCCGGATATTGGGCAATGGGCAAAGCCTTAATGGCCAACGCACCCACAAGCGTGATAAGCAGTGAGATGACGGTGGACAGAATGGGGCGCCGCAAGAAGAAGTTTGAACTTTGGTCTTGATGTTGCTGTGACATGATCACTCCCTATTTTTTCTCTGCCGCGGGCGCTTGTTGCTGTGCAGGTGGCGCTTGGGGTGGTGTCAAAGAGACAGGCGCCCCCGGGCGTGCTTTCACAAGACCCTCAAGGACAATTTTCTCGCCTTCCTTCAAGCCCGCGTCCACCAAGTAGCTTTGACCGACATTCAAGCTGATTTTCACAGGACGCATCTCAACAATATTATCCTTGCCCACAACCATGACAACGGCGCCTAATTGCGTGATGAGCACAGTCTTTTGCGGAATGAGGATGGCGTCCTTTAAATAGGCGCCCGTCAGGAAGATGCGCACGTATTGACCGGGCAGCACAGCTTCGCTTTTGTTGACAAATTCTGCGCGTGCCTTCACAACGCCCATGGATTGGTTGACTTGCGAGTCCACAAAGGACACCTTGCCTTCCACGGGATACATGGTCCCGTCCACGAGGCGGATTTTCGCCTTGTATGCATTGTCCTTTGGCAGCACCATGCGTCCTTCCGAGGCCAGTTGCAGGCGCATCATATATTCAGAGGCGGTGAAGGAGAAGTTCACATAGAGGGGGTCTGTTTGGTTGACTTGTGTGAGCAGCATATTGTTGCTGGCGAGGTTGCCGGGTGTCACTTCTTCCATGCCTGTGTAACCGGAGACAGGGGAGGTGACTTGGCAGTAATCCAAGTTAATTTGCGCCAAGCGTAAGTTTGCCTGTGCGCTTACGTAGGAGGCGAGCGCTGTGTCGCGTTCTTTTTGGCTGACGGCGTTCTTGCCATAGAGGGGACGCACG
>CAYJGA010000140.1:3471-5575 GCA_964369255.1 uncultured Desulfovibrionaceae bacterium | reverse complement strand
TAAAAAAAGTTTCCCCCCAAGAAAAAAACTTAAACAAAAAAAATAAAAACAAAAACCCAAAAAAGCTTTCCCCAAACCCTTTAAAAAATCTTTTAGACTTTACAGGCACTAATTCGTCGTCAGACGCACGCCGAGCGCGTCTAAAAATGGCAAACGGCGGTCGGCAAAATGCTGTGCCATAGCTTGAATTGCCTTGATGCTGTCTTCGGAACTGACGGGCGTCCCATTGTCTGTAAAGAGCGCCTCGCCCGCACCGGATAAAATATTGTATGTGTCCTCTGCCCATGCGTTGACATCGTCGCCGCGGTTCATGCGGGAGAGGAGGAAGAGCTGCTCCATACGCGGCACAGAGATACCGCAGGCAGCCACAGGCGAGAGCAGCCACGGGGTGGCGCCGCTTGTGCGCGCTTGCTTGCAGAGCGCCGTGTTCAGGGCTGTGCATTGGGCAATGTCCGCCTCAGAGTGCTCGTTGACGGGGAAGATGGCGCCCATGCCCGCAAGCACGGTGAGCACTTCCATAATTTGGTTTGTGTCCACGGCCTCGAGGGATGGAAAATCCTCCAATTCTTCAAAGGATTTTGGCGTGTAATTGTTGGACGCAAGGGCGCGGATGCACGCAGAGTAGATGTCGCTGTTGAGGGATATTTTCCCGCGGATGCCCTCAAGTGTTTGAGGTATCTCTTCCGGCGTACACATGAGGCACACGTGCACATGCTTTTGCCGCTCAAACATTTCCGGCAAGGAGAGGCGATGGGCGCCCTTGACGAATATGTCAGAGCGCTGCATGGCATTGCACGCCACATCCCGCGCCATTTCGCGCTGTAAGGAGGTGGCGTCCTTGCCCAAGGCTTCTTCGAGGGAGCGTGGGAGGGTTATGGCGTCCACTTGACGCAAGAGGTTTGCGGACGTGGCAAATTGCAGACGCGCACGGCTCAAAATTTGTTGCATGTCGGCGGAGTAGAAGGGGCGCCAATGGGGATTGAGCCACTCACGCGCCATGTCTTCTGTCACATGTTGGCAAAGCAGTTCAAGCTGCTTGCGCGCCGTGGGTGTGATGTCGAAAAAGCCGCCGTGCTTGACTTGCTCAAGCACAACTTGCAGCGACGCACGGAAACGCTCTTGAAGGGACATGCCGCCAAAAGTGCCCGCATACACTTGCAGCATGGTGCGCAGGGGCATGAGGCTCGCCCAGCCGGGGAGCGCTTTGTAAGAAATGAAGAGCGCACCGCCGGTTTTGAGCGAGTCGTTGACAATACGACAAATGTAGACGCGCGCTTCTTCGGGGCAATATGACCAGAGGTCGTTGACGACAATGATGTCGTACATCTCGCGCCCGTCTTGCTTGCCTGCTTCGGTGCGTGTAAATTCTGCTAAGGAAATATTTTTGTATTCTACGTCGATGCCACAGCTTTTCGCGAGGTTCTGCGCTTTGACAGCATTGTCAGCATTGCTCTCAGTGGCAGTGATGGCATGCCCGCTGGCAGCAGAGTGGAACAAAGGCGTAAGACTGTGTCCGCACTCAAGCTCCAAGCAGGAGAGCTTGCCTTCCGGAAAAGCTATACCGCGTAAAAAAAGCGCAAAGCGGATGAAATCCGCCGACGCTTCCCGAACATAATTCCCCTGTATTCCCATAATAGTGCCGCCGTCTTTTAAAGTAGAGATTTTGATGAACGTGTTGTTGCACAATATAATAATGTCATAGTGAGCTGCCGCGTCGCCATTTCGCTCTGGATTGATAGACGCCTTTTTGCACACCAAAACACCATTGACATCATGTGCAAAAGTACTCATATTTGCGCTTGTGGGCTCTCCGAAAGGAGGTTAGCAGCATGACTGATTTTGTCATTGCTGTTTTGGGCCGTTTTGGCAAATATCGTCGCTCATGTAGTGCTTGTTCTTTTAAGTCGAAAAAAATAAAAGAGAACAGCCCCGCTGATTCTTCGTCAATTCGGGGCTGTCTCTCATTTAGTATCTTAAATGCAGAGATGTTCCACACGGGGCGGGGCGCTATTCCACTAACGCCTTTGCCCCTCTTTTTTTCTGATAATGCCTTTTCCGGTGCTTGTCAAGCGCTTTTTTTCGCACACAAAAACACCATTGACAT
>CAYJGA010000140.1:0-3371 GCA_964369255.1 uncultured Desulfovibrionaceae bacterium | reverse complement strand
CCTTTTCCGGTGCTTGTCAAGCGCTTTTTTTCGCACACAAAAACACCATTGACATCATTTGCAAAAGCTCTCATACTTGCGTCGTGGGCTCTCCGAAAGGAGGTTGGCAGCATGACTGATTTTATCATTGGCGTTTTGGCTAGTGTCGTCGCTCATGTAGTGGTTGTTCTTTTGAGTCGTAAAAAATAAAAGAGAACAGCCCCGCTGACTGAATATCGTCGGGGCTGTCTCTCATTTTCACTAACAAAATGCGGAGATGTTCCACACGGGGCGGGGCGCTATAGCGAGCGCCTTTGCCCCTCTTGTTTTCTGATAAGTCCTTTTCCTGTGCGTGTCAAGCGCTTTTTTTCGCACACAAAAACACTATTGACATCATTTGCAAAAGCTCTCATACTTGCGTCGTGGGCTCTCCGAAAGGAGGTTGGCAGCATGACTGATTTTATCATTGGCGTTTTGGCTAGTGTCGTCGCTCATGTAGTGGTTGTTCTTTTGAGTCGTAAAAAATAAAAGAGAACAGCCCCGCTGACTGATGATCATCGGGGCTGTCTCTCATTTAGTATCTTAAATGCGGAGAAGCTCCACACGGGGCGGGGCGCTATTCCAGTAACGCCTTGCCCCTCTTGTTTTTTGATAATTCCTTTTCCGGTGCTTGTCAAGCGCTTTTTTTCGCACACAAAAACACCATTGACATCATTTGCAAAAGCTCTCATACTCGCGTCTGACGTTTCGAAAGGAAAGCTTTTTAGTAAGAGTATGATTGAAGCCACTCATGCCCATATTCCTTGACCGCTTTGGATAAATTGGCGCCGGATGCAATAAGGGCTTCAATTCCCATCGTATTTTTTAGAATATTTGCCATGCCGGGGATAAGGGGGACTTCATGGGACAATCGCTCCGCTTCCTCAAAGTAGCCTGCTTCTTCAAGTTCCATCACCCGAACAGCTAAATCCCCTGCTTCATCAATGGTAAATTCCCGTAGGTTTGGTTGCATCGTAGGCATAAATTCTCCTTTTCTGTAGTCTCTGCGAGAACAAGTCTACCCAAAAAGCACGACATTTACAAGCAAGTACATACTGCTCTTTTTCTTCAAGGTTTCAAAATAAAATAAAAAAATGGGCAGCCTACCGAGAGTCGTAGGCTGCCCATATATTATTTGATTAACCGACTATGCGTTCTTAGAACTCATAACGGAAGGTTGCTTGCAAACCATGGTTGGTGGTGTGCTGCGAACCTGTCAAGGTGTAATCAAGGCCGAAGGTCACGTTTTCGTCGCCGAAATCGAAGCCCACTGCGCCCTGATAGGAGAAGCCGTCAACAACTTGCGTGTTCACAGTCGTGCCGTAGCCGAGGCCGGCAATGCTCACGTCTGCTTCCACGTCGAGGTCACCCGCTGCAGGGATGATAGCAAGGTCGAGGCTAGGTGTGAATGTCCATCCGCCGCTGGTTTCGATGGCCTTGGAGAAGGTCACGCCAATGGGGAATGTCCATACGCCTTGATAGAAGCTGTCGCCTTCAAAAGCGTCGCCGCCGTTGACTTCAAGGTCATAACCGTAGGTTTGCACGCCCGTGTAACGCACGCCCACGTGTGGGGTGATGTCAAGAGCGTCGGTGGCGATTTTGTATTCGCCGCGTACACCCACGGTGAAAGCACCGGAAGTGGTGTCGGTTTCAATGCCGCCGTATTGACCAGCGCCGCGCACTGCATCTTGGTCGATGCTGTTGTAGGTGCCGGTGTAACCGAAGTCAGCAGTGATGCCGAAGTTTTCTTGGTAGTAACCTGCGTACAGGCCAAGACCCCAGAAGTTGAAGTTGTTGTGGGTGTCTGCCAAGTCACCGTTAGATGCGGCATAACCTGCGCCCACGTTGAAGGTCAGACCTACGCGGAAGGCGTCGTTGAACGTGAAGTCACCACCGATGGCAACGCCGCCGAGGCTTGCGTTGTAACCGGTTTCAAATTCGTCACCTGCGTCCATGCCCCAAGCGTTAGCAGCTTTGTAGAGAGGCGTGATCCAGAGGCCAACGCCGTTTCTCATGCCGCTGCCAGCGGACATGCCAGTCCACTCGTTGCTGCCTTCTTCAAGAGCAACCATAGCAACACCTTCACCGCCCACGAGGCTGTTACGCATATCAAGAGCAGCAGAGCTTGCGCTCACAGCCATGAATGAAGCGATGGGGCCGGAAAGGGTAGCAGCACGAAGAGCGCTGTTCAAGTCGTTAGCGGATTGAGCACGACCTGCTTCGAGGCTGGCAATGCTGTTCACGCCGTAGCTATTTGGATCGAGAAGACGATTGACATAGCCTGCGCCAACGCCAGCTCTTCCTGCATCGCCTTGATTTGCACGATTATACCATGCAGCAATCATGTCGCCAGCATCGTCAAAACGGGAGTCAACGCCAGTCACGGCGACAATCTTGTTGCCGTTGGCTGTATCAATGTTCAATTGGGTGCGCAAACCATAGTCCATGTCGCGAACTGCAATTGTATCAAGTGTTTGTTCTGCAGTCAATGTACCGATTGTCGCGACAGTTGTATTCCCTGCAATAAGGTCGAGCGTACCAATCACCATGTCGTTAAGCGCTACAGTTGGAGCCATCGCGCCAGTAGCTGCGACAGCAGGTGCGATGTTCAAGGTGAAGTTAGGTGTGGCGATAGTTGTGCCAATAACATCAGCGCCATCTGCCGTAAAGTTGGAACCGTCAATCAGCACCAAGGAGTCGTTAGCCAAGGTGATAGCACCAGCGGCAAGAGGTGCAGCACCCAATGTGCCATCGGCATCATTCAATGCACCATTAACGGTGATAGAGCCAACTGCAGTGCCATTTGTTAAATTAACAGGGGCATCAATACCTAATACAGCGCTGAATGTTTGGCTACCATCTGTTTTCAATGTGCCAATGGGACCCATACCGCCGAGAGTGTTAACAAGTGTATTCCAGTCAGCACGTGTTGCGGTATTATCGAAGGTCACAAGCGAATAGCGCCCTGCGATAAAGTTACCAGCGCCAAGAACAGCAGCATCTGCAGCTGCAGTATCACCAGCATTTACGTTCAACCACGACGCATTTGCTGCATCGTAACCACCACTGCCATTCGCAAACAAGGCCGGAGCCGTCCATTCAGGGTCAACTCTGAAGGTGAAGCCACTAGATCCAGGTTGAAGAGTAACACCAAGTGAAGCAGTACCAAGCGAGCTACCAACAGAGACATCAACTGTGCCAGTATTGCCGCCTAATATAACAGTATCGTTTTCACCCGTTACTTCCATAAACTGAGCTGCTGATCCTGTGAAGACAATTGTCTTTTGAGCGCTGCCCTGAGTGTTGTTAAACTTCACGGGGTCAGTAGCAGTTGCACCGCTAATTTCGAAGCT
>CAYJGA010000139.1:2793-5606 GCA_964369255.1 uncultured Desulfovibrionaceae bacterium | reverse complement strand
TAATATATGTTTGGATGCCTTGCTCATAGGCTTCTTCTGTGAGGAAGTTTTCCGGCGAAGGCATGGGGAGTTCTGTGGCCTTGAGGAGGTTGGCGCTTTGTTCCGGCGTGAATCCGGCCTGTGCCATGATTTCTTCAAGGGGCGGCTGGGGGGCGTCGGTTATTTTTTGCGCCTCGTCGAGCATTTTCTGTTGCTTGTCATATTGCGCGCGTATGTCGGCTTCGGTGATGGGGGGCAGGTTGTACTTGGCAAGCTCTGCGTTGGCTATTTGCACACTTTCGCGCATTTCTGCGTCCAAATCGAAGGTGTCACTGTCTACGACGGGCGACGCAAGTGCTGGCGCGTCGAGGCTTGCTGGTGCTGCGAGAGGCGCAGCAGGCGGCGTCAGAGGAGAAGGCGGCGGCATTACAGGAGGAGGAGGCGGCGGTGGCGGCATAAAGGGAGGGATGGGAGGTATTGGCGGAATAAATGCGTGGGTGTCCGCCGGTGCTTTCGGTGTTTGTCCGACATGCTCCGCTGTGACTTGCGCCATGTCGGCTTCCTCTGCAAGAAGAGAATCCGCAGACGTGGCAATGCACTCCGCCGCCGGACGCGGCGGCGTATTCATGTCTTCCACCGAGACAGCGATCGTGCAAATATTCGTAGCACGCTCGTCGTCCACCGCGAACACCGCACGCCAAAACACGCCGCCAAGCTTCGCATTGGGGAAGAGCCAGACAGTGTCGGCCTGTGCGGTCATTTCTTGCCACACAGGCGCTTCGTCCGTGCCTGTATTGGTAAAAATACGGAGTCTTTTTTCTGGTAAGACGCCGTGCAAGACGGGGTGGTCTGCATGCATATTGGTGATGCGCACGCGCTCATTCCCCACAAAGGGTGTGGCCTGACGCTGTTCTGTTTGAGCGAGGTTGTAATAGCTCCAGTTGAAGTCGTCGGGCGGCCCCGGCCAGCGAGTGCGTAGCCATTGGGTATCAAATGTGCCAAGCTTGCCTTGGGGGAGTACGACGCAGTTGCGCGGCCCCGGGCAGGCGGGTTTTGTGTGCTCTTGGTTGCAAATAATATTAGGTAAACTCACTAAACCGTTGTGTGGGGCTTTGTCCATGCCAATGCCGAGGGGATTATCCGGATGCGCGGCGCCTCCGTAGGTATGACGCCAGTCAAGGGGCATGGTGCTGAAAGGGCGCGGTTTAGGGACGGCAACGCCGTCGTTTTCGCACTCACCGGACACAAGGAACTGCCTTTGCATGGCGCCGACGTGGACATCCACAGGGAGCCCTGTGACCATGTGCCCATGGGGGGCGCATGCCTTTCCTGTCATGAGCCATTCTGCGCCGCCCTTGGGGATACCAAGGTCGAGGCTGTCTTCCGGCGCAAAAGTTGAGAGTGCCGCTTGCCAGAGCATGTCCGCAGCGACGATATGCTTCTTGCTCGCGTGCAGCGCAGGATGTGAGGCGTCTTCGTAAAGAGGGAAGCACAAGGCCATGGTCAAGATGAGACGCATTTGTCCTGCGATGGGCATGGCTTGCCGCGTGAGACTGAGCTCGGGTGGGGATGATGTTTTCATGCTGTTCCTATGTGATTGCTATGGTTAGTGGCTTGATTTTTTATTCTTTTTATTTTTTTCTAAAGATTTGTTTATGTTCTTTTGTTAATCACATTCGTTTGTGTATTCTTTTGGACGAAAGGCAGGAATGGAGAAAATAATACACGCGCAGCGTTGTGTTTCCCCCCTAAAAAAAACTTAAATAAAAAATAAAAAAAGCTTTCCCGCAAATCCCTTTCAAAAAAAATTCTTCACTGAGAAATAGCTCCTATCCAATTTGTATCATGCCACTCTTGGTAATAGACAGTGATGAGCTGTTTTCCGTGATATTACCGGACATGCCCTTGAGGGTGAAACCTTGTGTCCCTGTAAGCTTGAGGCTTGTATCCGCGGCGATGGTGGCGTCGCCCGCCGAGACGACAGAATATTTTAAAGCGTCAAAGATGGTGCCCGTACCTGTCATCTTGATGCTTTGCGCTTTTTGCGCGTCGTTGGCCTTGTGGGTGAGCGTGATTGTGTCGTTGGCAAAGACAAAGGTGTGTACCTTGTTGCCATGCTCAATGCTGATGCCATTGGCATCCAAGGATAGGGTGCGCGCGTTGGCCGCTTGACCGTCGGTGCTGAAAGAAATTTCGACCTTATCGCCTTGAAGGAGGATTTTGCCCACATCTGCGGCGTCGGTTTCATTTCTGCGAAGGATTTCCACGCGGTTTGTGGCAGTGGCATTTTCCGGAATATGTTTCAGTGAAAGCAACGCGCCCTTGTTTTCGAGCTTCATGTGCGTGTTTGTGGCGTCATTCTCTATGAGTATTTCTGAGTACGTCGTTTTTGCACCGGCCTGCGCTGTGCGTGCGAGAACATCCACTTCTAAGTTTTGGATGGTGCGAACCTTTGTGGGGTCGAAGTCCTTGGGAAGCTTTGCCGGCTTTATTTCCGGCGAGCGCGTAGCCATGATGGGGAAGAGCTGCTCGTATTGTTCCTTGAATGCTTTGGCTGTGGCGGGTGCCAAGGGCTTTGCGTCAGCGGTGAATTTATTTGTGATATAGATACTTGACCCTGCGTGGATGGTGGTATTTTCCAACGACATGTACTGAGAGTCTTTGTAGGCTACGTGACGAATTTGCTCGGACTCTGCGACGATGTAGGTTTTTCCTGTTTCGAGATTGAGCGAAGCGACAGGAGCCGCGACAGGAGCCGCGGCGGCTGCAACATCCGTGATACTCGTACTGCCCATGCCATGCAAGTTACACAAGGCTGTTTGATTTTTGTAGTA
>CAYJGA010000139.1:0-2783 GCA_964369255.1 uncultured Desulfovibrionaceae bacterium | reverse complement strand
CACCGGGTAAGCTTATAAGCGTGACCCCCATGCCCGCTCCCACATAGGCATTGGTCTTGGCGGCAGCGGCGATGTTTTTGTCCGGTGAGGCAAGCATGACGCCGCCGATATTTTGAAAGTGGTTCAGCTGCTTCCATAAAACAAAGGTTGTAATAAGCTCGGAGATGACAGCCGTGCTCGACGCGGCAATCTTGCACACCGCAGTAGTTTTTTTGGCTGCGGGTTCAAATATCTTGTTGGCCTCGTCCCGTGCGCCTTCGAGTTCATCGACTTTGCAATCAATACATAAATAGTCTATATATGCGGCGCGATTGAAGCCTGTGAGCTTGCCGTCCTCATCCTTGTTCAAATAGGTCGCCGTGTTCGGAAAGCCGCATTCGTTTAAGTGTTCTTGTATGGCGGTGGCTGTTGGGTCAACGGCGATATAGTCCGCCATGCTGATGTAACCGTTGGTGTCAAGATAGGTGTCGATGGCGCTTTGAAACTTCGTTGTCATTTCGTTCTTGCACGCAAGATATTCCTCTGAGCTTTTGTAGCTCTCACTTTGGACTGTTGCAATCTCGTTGTTGATACTGTCAATGGGCGCTTGTGCGCTTTGCGCATCTTGCACAGCGGCGCCGCCGCTGATAGTGGCGTCAGCGGCTCCGGCAAGTAATAAGGCGCTTTGCATTAAGACAAAGAGGGCTTTTTTGCCTCTTGAAAAGTCGATGCCGAGAGCAACAAGGCTTTTCTTTTCTGAGCCAAGGATGGACGAACCGTAGGGTGCGCAGGATTGCACCAGATTTTTTGTGTCAAAGGACTGGGCAAGGGTTGTGAGGGTTGTGGCCATTTTGAGCGCTGCATTAGTGGAATCTAGGGATATTTTTGTGGTGGCATTCTCTCCTTTTGCCGCCTGTTCGCTTACGGGGCCGATGATGGCCGAAGCGAGGCCAAGACCTGCGAGTAAGCGTGTGTATCGTGTGGAGCCGCCGGCCATGAGCGCTGTACTCATCCCTGCAATGTTTGACGCGGCAAGGCCTGTAACCTTGGAATCAAGCGTAGACGTGAAGCCGGAATGATAGGCGGATTGAAAGAAGGTGGCGCTGTCGTCGCCGGAGGAGCTTGCATAGAGCCCTGCGCGTCCGCTGCCTGTTGTTAAGCTAAAACTTTGTTTTTCTTGTTCATTGCTAAAAGCAAGCCCGCCGCCGCCGGCTGTAGTAATACCTGTCATAAGACTTGATGCGGCATTTTCCACGGAGCCTGTTTCCGCATTGGCGATGGCGGACGAGATGAATGGGCTGTCCGGATTGCCATTGATGAAGCCAATGAGCACTTCCACGCCGGGCGAAAGGGGGAAGAGCGTGCCATGGGTCATGCCGACGGAAGGCTGGGCGCGCCTGAGCCAGCACGAGGCTTTTCCGCTGCGTCTGCCGGACGTATCTTGAGGAAATATCACCTTATAGCGACCGTAGCCGTCCACTTCGGGGGTCAGCGCATCGGAGGCGGAATCTATGAATCCATGAATCATGCCGGAAATTTTTTTGCGCTCTGTTGTGCGCTCCGGACGGAATTGAACATGGGCGGGGATGCAGGTGAAGGTATTGCGATAAAACATGGTGTCTGTGGGATGTTCAAGAGTGATGCCAAGCACCGAGGAAAGATAGGCTTCTTGACTACCTTCATGGGTGACATCGGTGATGAGGTAGGGATTATTAAATGTAGGGTCGTAATGATTGCTCAAGGTGAATGTGTAGCCCGGTCGCACTGTGGGCACAGAGCTGAGAGCCGTAAACACTTGCTTGCGACAGCGTAAGCCTTCGGCGCGGATGTTCGCAAGGCGGGCGCCTTCTTCGACAGTACTGAACCCATCTCCATAAAAGAAGAGCGTTCCAAGGCCATATGAGTCAACTTCGGCGGAGGCTTCAAGGTTGAGATTGGGATTTTTCCAATCGTAATCACGAAGGTGTACGTTTCGGGGGAGGCGGTTGCGCTTCATGGTGAAGGAAACAACAATTTCCTCTTCGTGACCGACCTCAAGGCCGGACGTGGGCGTATAGCGCAAGACGGGCGTGTCCTCAAGGGCGGAATGGCTCATGGGGGAGTCTGTAAATATGAGTTTTTCTCTGTCGTCGAGCTGTTTAAAATAATAGTAAATCCCTTCTTTTTCCAAGTGGTATGCAAGATATTCATATATATTTTCATTGTGTTGCATGGAAAAGTCATGGATGGGATATGTGCCTTGCAAATCAAAGGCATAGATGGGTTGCACAAAGCCGCAGTGCGACATGGCTTCTGTGATTATGCCTTGTACGTCCTTGTCGAGGTATATACAATTCTGGATGAGAGTATTGAGGGCATAAAATTGGGGCGCAAGTTTTAAGGTATAAAACGTCCAGCCATTTATGTGGGAGCCTTGTACGACATCAAGGACAAAGCCGTGGAAGACAGGGGGAGGCGCCTCGCCACGCGTAATGCGCAGTGTACACACATTGAGGAAGAGCGCGTCAGAGAGCACTTCGGGGGGGAGGATGGTGTCGCTGATAAGTGAAATGGTGAATGAATAGAGAGTATTGATGCCTTCCGTGCCTGTAAAGCGCACAACTTTACATTGGCAATTTTTCGGCAAAGCCTTGGAATGGAATGTAAAGCGTTCTTGAAGCCTTGCGCGTGCGACCGTGTCTGACATACTCCCTCCATGTTCTTGTGTCCGTCTCGTGCTTTTATAAAGGCTAAAAACTTTTTTTGAAAGGGGTTTGGAGAAGGGCTTTTTTGTTTTTTTCTTGGGGGAAAACTTTTTTTTCCTA
>CAYJGA010000138.1:0-5671 GCA_964369255.1 uncultured Desulfovibrionaceae bacterium | reverse complement strand
CTACGCCCTCCACAGCGCCCTGCTCTCACAGCAAGATATTGAGCACATCATACAAATTTCCCACGAACACAACACACACATTGTGCTGTCGGGGCGTTATGCGCCAGACTGGCTCAAGGAGGCCGCGCACCTTGTCACAGTCATGGAGGAATGCAAGCACCCGTGGCAGCAAGGCATTAAAGCACAAAAAGGAATTGAATTTTGAGCACTCCTCTTCATGTCTATATTGCCGCATCCTTCAAGCACAAGCACGGCGTGCGTATGCTGGGGCGCATCCTGCGCGACCTTGGCTTTGTCATTCTTGATTGGACAGAAAAGGCCACCCCCCCTGCGGGGCTTACTCCAGCAGAACGCCGGCAATGGATGGACACAGACATGGAAGGCGGACAAGTATTTTCCTTTTGCCATGACGCGTGCATTCGCGCGGACATTGTTATCTATTTTGGGGAGTCCGGACAGGATGCGGGCGTGGAAGTCGGCCTTGCGTGCGGCGCCGGCAAACCCATACTTGGCATCCGCGGCCCCCTTGAGGCGCCGGGGCTCATGCTTCATGGCGCCATAAGCGTATGGGTCGAAGCCATTGAGGACGCCATCTCCATCATGCACAATGTGGCGCAGTATATAAAAAGCGCGCCCATCGCTCCGGAGCATCAGGCTCACGTACACGCGCTTTGTGCAGCGTATATGCGCAGCAGTACATGAATCCCGGCATTCTAATTTTATTTTTTTAACTTTTTTTCTTGGGGGAAAACTTTTTTAGGAAAAAAAGTTTTCCCCCAAACATCTCTGCTCTTTGTATCCGTAAGGCTCGTTCCTCGCCTAACGGCTATGCCTTCGGCACCCGTTGGGCAGGCCCCTCTCAAAAAAACCATTTGTTTAACTATACAATCTGCGCGTTTGAATGAAAAATAACTCACAAGTCATCCTTGCCTTATTTGAAGCTTTGGCACACTCTCAAGAATATTTGGCAAGTACCATTGAGAATGGTTCATACAATGCGAACACTGCGTTACAAAACCACGCGCCACCTTCCCGCTACACATACGCAGAGCGTCAAAAAAATTGTACTATCTCCCCAGAAAAATGACATAAAATGCTTTACTAGAAAAAATATCCAAAAAATTGTACATTTTGCTTGACGCACATTCCTGAGAAAGTTATAGTTTACTTGTGCTGATAATACAGCACGAATGCTGGACGAGTATTCTTATATATTTGGAACACAGTTACAAGTACGTCGCACTCTCAGCTTGAATTATAGATTGAGCTAGAGGACGAACAGAAGGACAAGGCGAAGCTTTTGCGAGCTTTACAGCAAACCAAATCCTTTACGACGACGTGCACAGCGCCACATTTGACGAACGTGGCGCGCTGACTTGACGCAGATACATATCTCCTCAACGAGACATATTGCCTCTGTCAGAGTGTAATCGTGCATTCTTGCCCCTCTACCGCAAAAATGCCTGTGCTCTGGGAAGCCTTCCATCTTCCCCCCACGAATGAACAGTGTCTGGACTATGCCCACAGTGCCTCGGTGTGTAAGCCTTGAGCCTGCGTGCTACTCCTACGGATAGACTGCTATTCGCCTTCTCTTCGCACTGTTTCGGGTCTTTTTTCTTTTTCCTAGCTGTACCCCTGTTTGTAGTAGTGTATTGTATTTTAAATGCAGGAGCGTACCATGGCTGACGTCATAGTAAACAGACTTTCGTCTGGGCGACACAATGTCGTTCACCTTACGGAAAATGACACTCGTCTCGTTTGTAACTTCTCCAAAGAGAGCGCCTTAGTGGGAAGACAAGCAGAGGACTTGCTCTTTTCTTTTAACGATGGAGCAACCGTCACACTCGAAAATTTTTACGGGGCATATTCACAATTGAACATGCCGGAGTTCCTTATGGCCGGACAAGCATTCTCTGGAAAGGCATTCTTTGCGGAATTGCCCCACAGGCTCTTGCCGGGCGCACCGCGCCCAAGCTTACAGAGCCATGTTGTGCTTCCGGAGTCCGGCGCCGTCTGGTCATATACTGCTGACCATGACAATACTGCACTTGATATTTCTGAATCTGACAATGCCTATATTTACGAAACCGACGAAGAAGATATAATTTCCTATCTCTCGACGTCTGATATATGTGATGCCTATGGCATTTGCGATGATTTCAACATTTGCGACGACTACCATCTTACATCACTTACAGACCAACCGACTGAACAAAACACTGAGCAAAATACTTGCCAAAATACGGATTCTGACACCTCACAGCAGGACGCAGAAACACAATACACCCTTCGTTCCGTAAATTGCATTGTTATCCCGCCCTCAAAGCGCATATACGCGCCTTATCGCGCCTCCTACCTTGCGTCGCCAGATGTCACCGCAGGCACCGCCGAATATGTGCGCACTGCCTCCTATCTCTCAGCCATGCTGGCCTTTTTAGCCACTTTTTCCGATGTTCCCGAAAGTGTCACATCCGACACCGAACATTGGGAAACAACCAGCAAGGGCATCTACGTGGATATGGCGCCACTCGCGGAAAACTTTGAGGATTTTAACGAGTTTCCCGACATCATGCCCGATGCCTTTCACGATGGCTTTCATGATGCCAGTGACGATGTCATGTCCGAATCCATGGCAAGCGCAGTGCTGGCTGAATTTGGCGTGCACGACACCCACTATACAGACGGCCTCTTTGACACAGCAGACGCAAGCCAGTTGCCAAGCTTCCTCCCAACCTCCTTTTCGGACGCTGTTGGACAGGACGCCTTCGCTATCAATCCCCACGCCACCTTTACCTACGACACCGGCGACGCCCTCATGGATGACGGCGTAGGCATAGACATGATTCAAAGTGTCATGACAAATATGGGCGATACTGTCACAAAGTTTGTGGCAAAGACAGTCAACGGCGTAGAAATTATCGTCTTTGGTAATAAAATCACCGGCGACACTGTAGAAGCGACGCTCCAGCAAATCGGCGGCATCAAGGCTACAGACGATAGGCTCGAAATCAACACCGACTTAGGCTGGCAAGAAACAGCGACCCACAGTTACAAGGGTTCGCAGTACACCGAATACCTCTACAGGGCAAAGGCGTCCGGCGCCAATGAGAATGATGACGATATTACCATTCTTGTGGCACAAAACACTCTCGCCTTGGGCGCGTAGCAGCTCGTTCCGATTTATTTTTGAAAGAGGTTTGGGGAGGACTTTTTCCTAAAAAAGTCTTCCCCAAATTTTTTTAAATCATTGCCACATCCTTCTCCCAAAAATGCAGCACATGCCCCTCTTCAGCCCCATGCGGCATAGTAGGCCACGTAATCTCTATATCCATCTCAGACATGCGTCTATATTGAAATTTTTTCATATACTCCGAAAATGAGACGTAGTTACGGGGGCGTAGTGGGTGCGCGTCTTCTCTGTATACAGTCATGGCTGTGAGCTTGAGGATGTGTAGTGTGCGAGCGCTCTCTTCGACGCTGTGCTGAAAGAGACGTCCGATGCCCTTTTGCTGGTGGGCATGTTCCACAATGCCTTCGCTGTAATAATAGAATGCGTTGATGTCGAGGCCATTGCGAAGAAAAGGCTCATGCAGGCCATCCCACGCGTCAGCGAGGGGCTGGTGGGTGGCTATGCCTGCGATATGCTCACCGTGTGGCGTATCCTCTAAGAGCAAGGTAACATATGCGCGCGGACATGTAAAAAAGGGTACAGAATGTGCCAGCTCCTCTGCCTCTGTGCCTTTATAAAGATATGGGAAATGCGCAAAGTATGAGAGGCGCAGTCGCGCCAGCGCTTGTGCAAATGTTTCCGTCCCATATTTGGCGCCATATTTTGTGCGCGCGCAGACGGCCGGCCACAATTCCACGCGCAGGTTCTCCTTTTTCCAAAGGCATCGAGAATGTGTATTCATGCTTTACTCTAACTTATGGAAATTTGAAAAGAAAATGGGGAAACTTTTTGAATAAAAGTTTCCCCAGTGATTTTTACAGATTTTATTGGTTTATGGGTGGAGCGTCCCTGCCAGATTCAAGCAAGGCCTTGAAATGTGTCCGCACAAGGTTCAGCTCGGCCTGTGTCACCATCGGCATATCCGGCGGCGGTGTTTTTGTCACTTCGCTCCCCTCTGCGACAATAAAGAGCGCGGCGGCAGCCTTGCCCATAACAGAAAAAAATCTGTCGGGGTTCCAGCCTCGGGATGTCACCCATTGTGCGGCCTTGTCTGAATAGGCAAAATCCGCTTTTCCTTGTGTCACCTTGGGATAGGCTTCCTCTTTATGCGTGTTCGCCCACACTCTAAAATCCGGTAACACGGCGATGAAAGCCAAAAGTTCCTTTTCTTGAATAGGCTCTTGATTTTCATAGACCGTTGCCGCATGCGCATTGGCGCAAACAAGAAACACACATATAAAAAAAGCTGCGATTGTTGTACGCATAAAAATACGAAGCCTCATAAATCTTTAATACTGAACAGAGCTTATTTTATTCAGCCTGCTCATATTGTGATACGATTCAATATAGCGCAATGTGCCCGTCTTCCCGCGGATGACCATGGAATGCGTAATCGTATTACGCCCTTTGTATTGCACGCCGCGCAAGAAAGAACCGCCGGAAATACCCGTGGCAGAGAAGAAGCAATCATCAGAACGCACAAGGTCATTCACGCCTAAAACCTCGCGCACGTCAATTCCAGCCTCATCGATGGCTTCCTTTTCCACATAGGACTGCGGATCAAGGCGTGTCAAAATCTGACCGCCAAGCCCCTTGATAGCACAGGCGCTCAACACACCCTCAGGGGTGCCTCCTGTTCCCATCATCACATCCACCTCAGAGCGTGGATCCACTGCCATCAAAGCGCCGCTCACATCGCCGTCCGTATGCAACTGAATACGCGCACCAGCCTTACGGATATTTTGTATAAGCGTTTCATGGCGCGGCTTATCAAGCACAAAGACCACAAGGTCATGCACTGATTTCCCCAAGGCCTTGGCAATATTGTTCAGGTTATCCTTCACAGGGGCGTCTAAATCCACCACATCACGCGCTTCATGCGGCACCACAAGCTTCTGCATATAATAGCTAGGCCCCGGATTGAAAAGCGTGCCCGTAGGCGCAATACCTACAACAGAAATAGCATTGGGACGACCATAAGCGAGAAGGCTCGTGCCCTCCACAGGATCCACAGCCACATCAAGCTCAGGCCCAACACCAGAACCCACCTTTTCGCCATTGTGCAACATGGGCGCGTCGTCTTTTTCGCCTTCACCTATGATAACAGTGCCTTGCATATTAAGGGAATTGAAAGTGACGCGCATAGCGTCCACTGCGGCAGCATCACCTGCATCCTTGTCACCGCGACCCAGCCAACGAGCCGAGGCAAGGGCTGCTGCCTCTGTGATACGAACAAGGTCAAGAGCCAAATTTTTTTCCGGAGCTTCCCTAGTCATGTTTTCCTCCATGCAAAGCTGTCTGTAAATAATAATAAAAAGCATATGTATGCAACGCCAGCCTCACGGCTTCCCACGAATGCCACAAGGGTTCGGCGTGCATCATACGCGCCCCGCAGAAAAAAAGCAAAAGATAATTCATGCTCTTTTTTGGGACTCTCAGAGTGTTTTTTTGAAAGGGGTTTGGGGGGAAAGCTTTTTTTGTTTTTTGTTTTTTCTTTTTTCT
>CAYJGA010000137.1:0-5679 GCA_964369255.1 uncultured Desulfovibrionaceae bacterium | reverse complement strand
ATTTAAGTTTTTTTCTTGGGGGGAAACTTTTTTTCCTAAAAAAAGTTTTCCCCCCACAAGCCTTTTCAAAAAAACCTTAACTCTACAACTGTAATACTAGAATGCCATGTCCATAGCTTTCTTGCCGACACTGCGTAAACGTAGCGCATTGCTGACGACTGTGAGTGAACTGATACTCATACTCGCGGCAGCCCACATGGGGTTGAGACTGATGTGCCACGGGATAAAGAAGACGCCTGCGGCGAGGGGGATGAGGAGTATATTGTAGGCAAATGCCCAGAATAAATTCTGCTTTATGGTGCGCATGACAGCCTTGCTGAGAGCGTAGGCCTTTGCGACGTGTGCCACGTCGCTGTGCATGAGGACAACGTCCGCCGTTTGCATGGCGATGTCGGTGCCTGCGCCAATGGCAATGCCCACATCCGCCCGCGCCAAGGCCGGCGCGTCGTTGATACCATCGCCCACCATGACGACACTGCGCCCTTCTTGTTGCAGTGCGCGGATTTTTCCCTCTTTTTCGTCGGGTCGCACTTGAGCGACGACCTCATCAATGCCGACACGCTTTTGTACGGCGCGGGCAGTGGTGGCATTGTCACCTGTGAGCATGAGCACTTTGAGGCCGAATGCGCGCAGACGCCCGACGGCGTCGGCGCTTGTTTCGCGTATGGCGTCGGCGACAGCGATACGTCCAAGGACGACACCATCTTGCGCAAAGTAGAGAACAGTCTTGCCTTCGGCGGCGAGCTGCTCGTCGTGCATGTTGTGCGTATCCGGTGCGGCGTGTGCGTTTGTTCCGCTTTGCTCGTCCCATGTCACATTCTCAGCTGCCAGTAAACGCGCATTGCCCGCGAGAACGCGCCGGCCTTCAAGGTGCCCTAAGAGAGTCGCTGTGACACCAAGCCCCGCGCGCGCCTCAAAGTGAGTGAACAGTTCAGAAGGCAGAAGTTCCAGTCCCTTTTCTGTGGCTTTGTTGACTATGGCCTGTCCTAATGGGTGCCCCGAGAGGCGCTCTATGCTGGCGGCAAAGCGTAGCAGTTCTTCTTTATTTGTTTTTTCAGTGGGTAAAATGTCTGTGACAGTGGCCTTGCCATGGGTGAGTGTCCCTGTTTTGTCCACGACAACCGTATCGACGGCGCTGAGACGTTCTAAGGCGGCGGCGGACTTGAAGAGCATGCCCCGCTCTGCGCCCATGCCGGCGCCCACCATGATAGCCGTAGGCGTGGCAAGCCCCAAGGCGCACGGGCAAGAAATGACTAAGACAGATATGGCGCGCGCGATAGCGAAGGATACTGTGGCATCCATGAGCAGCCATACGGCGCAGGTGAGTAGGGCAATGACTATAATGACAGGCACAAAGACTGCGCTCACGCGGTCTGCCAAACGAGCGATGGGCGCCTTGCTGAGCATGGCCTCGTCCACGAGGCGCACAATGCGGGCAAGGGTTGTGGCCTCGCCTACGCCTGTGACCGTCATATGGAAAAAGCCGGACGTACTCACCGTGGCGCCGATGACCGTGTCGCCTGTGTGCTTTTCCACGGGTGCGCTCTCGCCTGTGAGGAAGGATTCGTCCACAAAGGCCGTGCCCATGCTGAGAACGCCGTCTGCGGCGATGCTTTGCCCCGCGTGGACGACGAGGGTGTCGCCTTGGCGGATGTCTTGCGCGGCGATGGTCACTTCCTTGTCGCCCTCGAGGCGCACGGCTGTTTTTGGGGCAAGTCGTAGGAGGCTG
Source organism: uncultured Desulfovibrionaceae bacterium (assembly GCA_964369255.1). GTDB lineage: Bacteria > Desulfobacterota > Desulfovibrionia > Desulfovibrionales > Desulfovibrionaceae > CAYJAD01. The sequence goes on along the minus strand of CAYJGA010000137.1, from coordinate 3,950 downwards.
TCGATGGCGCTGGATGTACGATTTCGCGCTTTTTCCTCAAAATGCTTGCCAAGGCCAATGAGCGCCAAAATCATGGCGGCGGCGTCGAAGTAAAGGTTGTGCGCCCAGTGTTGGCTTGCGTCTGCGCCGCTGCTTGTCCAAAAAATTTGGCATATGCTGAACACCACCGCCGCGCCGGAACCAAGCCCCACAAGGCTGTCCATGTTTGGACTGAGTCCGCGCATGGCGCGTGCACCTGAAAGAAATATATGCCTGTGGAAGAAGAGGACAGGCGCGCAGAGGAGCATTTGTAAGGCCACAAGGAGGGCGACATTGTCCACGCGAAGCCAGTGCGCCGCGGACGCTGGCAAAGGCCCCATGGCTACATACATAAGGATGAGGGACAGGCAGAGCGAGGAGAAAAGAGGGCGGGGGAGTGTGGCGATTGTATTGTCTGTCGCAGTGGGGGCTGTCGAGGCTTGAGCGATGCTTTTGTGCTGTGCTGCCGGCTCCGTCGCTACCTGTGCTGTCGCTGCGCCGCTTTCAACTGCTTTTGCTGTGGCTACTGTTTCTGCTGTGGCGACGAGGATGGAGTCGTCCATGAGCGAGGCGCCGTAGCCGCCGCCCTGCATGGCTTGGATGACTGCGTCGACATTGGCGGAAATGTTGCCCGCGTGCGAGTCGTGAAAGCTCACTTCCATGATTTTTCTTAAGACATTGACGCGCACGCCGTCCACCATGGGCAGAGCTGTGAGAATGCTCTCCACACGACCGGAGCAGTTCGTGCAGTGCACATTTTCTATATGAAAAGAGAGTTTTTGCGCTGTCGCTTGTGCCTGCTCGGTGACCTGTTCTGCCACCTGCTCGGTCACCTGTTCGGTCACCTGTTCAGTAGCCGCCGTCGCAGCAGCGAGGATGGAGTCGTCCATGAGCGAGGCGCCGTAGCCGCCGCCCTGCATGGTCTTGATGACTGCGTCGACATTGGCGGAAATGTTGCCCGCGTGCGAGTCGTGAAAGCTCACTTCCATGATTTTTCTTAAGACATTGACGCGCACGCCGTCCACCATGGGCAGAGCCGTGAGAATGCTCTCCACACGACCTGAGCAGTTCGTACAGTGCACATTTTCTATATGAAAAGATATTTTTTGCATAGATAATCCTCTGATTTGTATTTATTGTTCTATTTTTTTATTCCTCTCCGCGAGTGCATGGACTGTTTTGTGAAAAAAGATTTTTTTTTCACAAGCTCAAATTGGAGTGATTGTACTGTGTGTCGGTTTTGAAAAAGTCTATAAAAACACTTCTTTGAGCCATGTCGGGATGGGGCAAGGTTTGCCGTCCGGAGTAATAACTGCATGCTGTGTGCTGCCGGAGGCAAGCAATTTCTTCTTGTCTTCGTCGAACATTTCGTATATGAAGGTCACAGACGCGCGAGTCCAGTGCGAGATACTTACATGAATGTGTATGAGGTCATCATAGCGGGCGGGAGCGCGATAGCGGCACGATGCTTCGCGCACGGGCAGCATAACGCCGCGTTTTTCCACTTCTCCATAGCTCATCCCATATGAACGGATGAGTTCACTGCGTGCGCGTTCAAAGAAATGTAAGTATTCTGCATAGTAGACGATGCCCATGCCATCCGTTTCCCCATAGGAAACGCGGTGCGTAAACCAGCATTCTGGTGTCGGGTTCATGTATTCTCCTTCAGCGCTTGATTGTCAATAGTTTAAATATACTGGGAAAAACGTATGGCGAAACAACCTGTGGCTGTAAAATCTCGTTTTGAATTGCAACGCTTTGCATATTACAGTAGCCTTTTTTTCTTTTTTTTCTGTATTGTCTTGTCTAGTGCGTGTCAAAAAGAACTGCCGCCTGTACCCCTTGGCCCGCCTCTCGTTGACGGAAAGCACCTTGAAGACAGGCATTTCTTCTTGAGTCACCTGAAAGCAACAAACCAAGACTTGAAGTCATGGAAAGACCTCGCGCCTACTTTGCAGAAAAGTATCGCATATGTCAAAAGAAAGGATGCGGATAAAATCGCCGTAGACAGGCCGGGCTTGAAAATAACATGGGGGCAAATGCTGCATACCCTCGTCACTTTGAAAACCCTGCTTCCTCTGCTTGATACGCAACCTGCTCTTTTTGAAGAAAAATTTGTATGGTTTCCTGTGAGTGAGGGCATCATGTATTCCGCATATTACGAGCCGCTCATCAAGGCGAGTCGTACATATAAGGAAGGATATACGCCCATTTATAAGGTGCCGCCGGAACTTGCGCGCTTCAGACGCAAATACAGGCGCTACTATAGCCGCGAAGTCATTGACGGTCAGAAAAAACTGGAAGGGCGCGGCCTTGAGCTTGCATGGGCAGAGAGTATGGTGGACGTTTTTTATTTGCAAATACAAGGTTCCGGGAAGCTGATATTTGAAGATGGCAGCACTGTCAATGTGAATTACGCCGGGCAGAACGGTCATAAGTATGTGAGTTCCGGACGGATTATGCGAGAAAAAGGACTGCTTGAGCGCGGCGACATCGAAGAGCAGCGGGCGTGGTTTGACAAAAATCCCGATAGAATATGGGAAATTTTGAAAGAAAACCCAAGCTATGTCTTTTTCAAGCTTGGCGATAAGGGAGCCGTGGGCGCCACAGGACATGTGGTCGACCCATGGGCGAGCCTTGCGACAGACAGAAATTTCATTCCCCTTGGCAGTGTTGTGGCCTACGGGGTGAATATTCCGGTGGAGCAAGATGCGCTGACCCCTCTGCGTGCCATTGGCTTTGCGCAAGATGTGGGCGGCGCTATCAAGAAAAATCGTATTGACATTTTCACGGGTAATGGAGAACGCGCCACAAATGTGGCGAATTTCCTTGACGCACGAGGCCCTGCGTGGGTGCTCGTGGCGCGTGATGCTTTGAACGAGCATTGATTGCAATAAGTGTCATGCATATGGTGAGGCGAGGTCACTTTTAAACTGTATTCAGACGTGTTTGGCTCATGAAACTTGCGGAGGCAATTATGTCGAGTATTCCATTTTACAAGGTCAGTCCCAGCGGCAACACGACGCTCCTTTTTGAAGATATGTCCCTGAGCGTGGACGCACAGCAATTCTTTGTGGCGCAAGCGCTGCGCGAAGGCCATTTGGGCGGCGAACAAGCAGGCTTTATTGATTGTGGTGAAGGTATTTTGCGCATGGCTGGCGGCGAGTTTTGCCTCAACGCCACTCGAGCGCTTGGCCTTGTTATGGCTATCCGCGCAGGACTTGACAACGCCCGCATGCCCCAATGGCATGGCAGTGTGCGTGCTTCCGGCATGGACTCTCCCATGACCATCAGTGTGAACGCCGCCAAACACGGCAATGAACACGAAGTCTTTCTCAATATGCCCTGCAAATGGGGGGATGTCCACGCCGAACACGTCGGCGCCGGCGTACATATTTTGCGCCTTCCAGGCGTTATCCATCTGCTCATCGAAAAAAGCGTCATTCCCTTCAGAGAAGACACATGGCAACAAGACGCGCACACCCTGCGTGCAAAATACGGCCTTGAGCAAGAAAATGCTGTGGGCTGTATCTGGTGGGGCATGGAGCAAAAGCAACGCAGAGAACCCAACGCAAGTGCGGATGATATGATTATGACACTTGCCATTCATCCCGTCGTGCGCATCTTACACCCCTACACAGAATGCTATGAAAACGCCTGCGGATCGGGCACTGTAGCGCTGTCACTCATGCTCTTTCACACGCAACAGTGTCGCTATTTTGAAGTCCATCAGCCCGGAGGCCCCCTCACTGTCCTCATCGAAGGCAGCGGCGATGACCTCACTGCCATCGTCGGTGGCCCCGTTTCCATGGTCGCGCAAGGGCAAGCGTTTTTTTAAGCAGGTCATTGTTTCTAATTTGTTTTTTTGAAGGGGGGTTGGGGGAAAGCTTTTTTTGTTTGAGTTTTTTTCTTGGGGGGAAACCTTTTTTTAG
>CAYJGA010000136.1:0-5701 GCA_964369255.1 uncultured Desulfovibrionaceae bacterium | reverse complement strand
ATTTTTCAACGCGGTGATAACATTGCTGAGTGAAGCGGACTGCGTGGTCAGGTGTGAAACGGCTTCTACGGTTTTTTCCATGTTGTGTCGTGTTTCGTCGGCGAGTTCGCTTACTTCGCTCATGGTGTGATTGATTTCCTTGCTGGCGGAGGATTGCTGCTCTGTTGCCACGACAATGGAGCGGACTTGATCTGTGAAGCTGTCCACGAGGTTGACGATTTCGTGGAGGGCGACGCCGGACTCGCCGGAGAGTGTGGTGGCCTTGCTGACGATGCGCACGGTGTTGTCCATGAGGGAAATGCTTTGCCCTGTGCTTTGTTGCATGGCTGTGATGGCGCTGGCAACATCTGCGGTGGAGAGCATGGTTTTTTCGGCGAGTTTGCGTACTTCGTCGGCGACTACGGCAAAGCCGCGCCCGGCTTCTCCTGCGCGGGCGGCCTCGATGGCGGCGTTGAGGGCGAGGAGGTTTGTTTGGTCGGCGATGTCTGAGATGACCGCGAGGATGGTGGTGATATTTTCTGCATTTTCGCCGAGGGCAATCATGGCAGAGCGTAATTCTTCAGTTTCTTTTTGTACGGCTTGAATGCTTTGGAGGGCGTCTTGCACGATGTTTGCGCCTTGTTCGGCCTTGAGGCGCGTGGTGGCGGAACTGTCGGAGGCGGTGTTTATGCTGTGGGCAATATCCATCATGCTCTGATCCATGGAGTTCATGGCATGGGATGTGCTTGACATGCGCAGGGCTTGCTCTGTGCTTTTTTGTTCTGAGTCGCGGGCGGTACGCTGGATATTTTCTGCGATGGTGCTTATGGAAGTGACGATGGCATCAAGCTCGTCGGCGGCTTGCGCCATGCCTTCTTTTTTGGCGCGCTCTGCTTGGGTGAGCGCTTCTTCTGCGGCCTGTTGTGCGTCGCGGGCGGCCTGCTGTGCGGCTTGTGCTTGGGTGGTTTGTTCTTGCGCGTTGTGCATTTGTTCTTTGACGCTGTCGGCCATGCTCTTGAGACTGACGATAAGCTCGTGCATTTCTGCTACGAAGGTGCCTTGCGGTTGCGCGTCAAGCTCGCCTCTTTGTAATTGATTGGCGTAGAGCATGACACGGGCGAGAGGCTGAGAAATGGCGCGTAATGTGGCAAACATGGCGAGCAGCGAAATGAGGAGGCCGACGAGAGCACAGGTGATCGATATAGTTTGCATGCGTGCGGAGCTGGCTTGTTGTGCGTCTATGCGCTTTTGGAGGAGCGCATTGTATTCTTTAAGGAAGGTGCTGAGTGCATTTTCCACAGCATAGGTGGAGTCCTTAAAGGTTCCCATAAGTTTGTTGCCTTGCTGCGGTGTGATGCTGTCATTTGTCATAGCTTTTTGTGCGACTTCACGCAGGCCGCTCATGTAGGTGGCAAGGTCGCGTTCGACGCTGGACAGCGCGCGCATGACATCTGCGTAATGTGCGCGATGCTGTGAGGTCAGTTGTCGTATGTCGGCGAGATAGCCAAGAAGGACTTGGTTTTCTTGCTCAAGGCGTTGCAAATAGGTGCTTTGCTTTTGTTGTGCGCCAATGTTGAGGAGTATATCCTTTTCGTAGCGCCTATGATTGAGCATGGAAATATGCATTTTGTCGGCAATTTGTAGGAGGGGGATTTCTTGGCTTTCCGAGAAACTGATGGTGCTTAAAAGGTCGCGAGTATTTTTGAACATCATACCAAAGACCAGTGCAAGCACAATAATTAAGAGTGCACAGCAGAGTAAAAACTTTGTTGATAAACGCATGGTTATTCCTACGAATGGTTTGCAAACAATAAGCGGTGCCAAGGACGGCAAAAAGCATGACCCAACCACAATAATTCTTATCGTACAGAGGACAGGTATTCTTAGGGGGATATGCACAGCTGAGGTGTGAGCGGTTGAGAGGTGCAAGTGTGATACATAATGAGTATACAACAGAACCGTACATGCTTAGCACACGAGCGTTTGTGTGTCAATTCTCTTTAAAAATATTTGAAATGTACGCTTTTACGCAAGCGTTTTGTGGATGCCATACTTTTTCATTTGTCTGTAGAGCGTGCTGCGATTGATGTTGAGGTGTGCGGCGGCCTTGCCTTGGTGCCCGTCAAAGCGTGCGAGGGCGGCTATGATGCTTTCGCGTTGATGCTGTGCTGTTTTTTGTGAAGCGTCGCCAGAAGATGCGCCGGATGAAGGTATGTCGGGCGAAGATGTGCCGGGTGAAGATGTGCCGAGTGAAGAGGCGCCGGGGGAAGGTACGCAGGCGTAGGGCAGGGGAGTGGGGCTGAGGGCTTCACGGATAAGTTGCGGCGTGATAAGACTGTCGCCGCCATTATTACTGTCAGCGTCGGCGAGGAGGCTGTCGAGAGTGTAGCGTAGCTCTCGCACATTGCCGGGCCATGTGTGCTCGCCCAGGACTGCAATGCACGCGGCGCAGAGCACCGCGCGTTGCGCCTGCTCCGACACGCTGAGGAAATGACGCACAAGGTGCTCCACGTCATTTTCACGGAGGCGTAGGGGAGGAAGGGGAAGCGTGAGCACTTTGAGACGATAGTAGAGGTCTTGTCGAAATGTGCCTTGTTGGACACGCGTGAGTAAGTCCACATTGGTCGCGGCGATGATGCGCAAGTGTACTTGGATGCGTCTGTTGCCACCGAGGCGCATGAAGCTACGCTCCTCAAGGATGCGCAGAAGGCGCGTTTGTCCCTGCATATCAAGTTCACCGATTTCGTCGAGGAAGAGTGTTCCTTCGTGGGCAAGCTCAAAAAAGCCGGGCTTGCCCGTGCGAGTGGCGCCGGTGAAAGCGCCTGCTTCGTAGCCAAAAAGCTCCGACTCCAAGAGGGAAGGAGGGAGGGAGCCACAGTTGACCGCCACAAAGGGGCCTTTCTGAAAGGGGCTTGCGCTGTGTATGGCGTGGGCAAAGAGCTCCTTGCCAGTACCTGTTTCTCCTGTAATTAAAATTGATTGGATGCTTTTTGCATAGCGTCGTGCTTTGTTGAGAGTCGCTTGCATGACGGATGAGGCGCCGATGATGTGATCGAAGGTGTACAGTGCCACAAGGCCGTCGGCAGAGCGTCGCATTTTGGACTCCAGCGCCGCGATGGATTGCCGCTCGTGCAGAGTGAGTATGGCGCCGGTGAGTTCGTCCTTGATGCGTATGGGCAGCATGTTCAGCAGGAGTGTTGTGCCATGGCGCAGAAGTATTTTGTCTTGAATGGCGACGCCGTATTGAAGGCAATCGTCGATGAGTGGGCTTTGCAGAATTTTATTTACATGCCGATGCATGGGGTCATTTTTAAGGCGTAGCATGCGCATGGCGGCAGGGTTTGTGAGGAGGATGTGACCTTTTGCGTTGACGGAAATGATGCCATCGCGGGAGTGGTCAAGCACTGTGCGCAGTTTTTGCGCCTGTGTTTGTTCGAGCTTGCGCGCGTAAACGATTTTGCTGGCTTGGACGAGTGCTTGGCGCACGGAGTCCATGCCAGAAATAAGAAAGGCACTGGGCACACCGAGGCTCTTGGCCTTGCCCATGGAGGTGATGCCGCCCACGACAATGTCTGTGCCATCATTGATGGCCTTGATGACGGCTTGCTCCATGGCATGCTGTTCGCTGTCGCTCAAATATATGTGTAAATTCATGCCGAGGAGTTCGGCAAATGCGGCTAAGTCCCAATGCATATGGAGGAAGCTGATAAGGCCGATGCGCGGATTTTTCAGGCCGGTTTGGGCTTGTGCGAGGCGGAGTGTTTCTGCGAGGTCTTGGATGACGAGGGGGATGTATACGACGGGGATGCGCATGTCGGCGTTGATGATATTGTCGGCCGTCCAGCCGCGTGCGACGATGACATGGACGCCGTCGCGCTCTGCTTGTCGTGCGATGGCGAGGCATCTGTCGAGGCCTGCGGTGACCACTTGCACTTGTCCTTCGAGGCCGAGGTCGCGAATGACGGCGTGGGCTGTTTTGCTCACGGTGACGTGGGGCGAAATGAATGTGATGGTATGCATGGCAATCCCCTTCTGTGTTGCATTGTAGGTGCATGTGCACTATTGTGTCAATGCTTTTATGTGCTTTGAAAGAAAGGATATATTTTTTCATAAAATTTTTTATGATGAGCTTCTTGAGTAACTCCCTAAAATTATAAGAATATAATTGCTTTTTTTGTGCATCATTTGATGCGCACTATTTCGTGCATTTTTTTGCGTCTGATGATTAAGGTGCTAAAAATACAAAAATAAATATGTGGCATGTAAGTTGCTTCATGGAAAAAGGGAGAATGCTTGCGTTTTTTATGGATAATGAGTTATGTTGTCCAAAGACTTGACAGTGTGTGTTATGCGCACTCGTCTTGACGGAGCATTGATATTTGACTTGCACAACCAAATATGAGGAAGCATTGATTTTTGTTTTTTTATTCGCTGACGCGTCAAAGGGCAAGAAGGCATGAAGGCAATGCTTTTGAACGATAACTGGTGAACAACCAAAGGGTTTGATTGAAAATGTTCCGTTTTTTTGTAATTCAAGCGTCAATGACTGAGTATTCTCCCAATTTAGAATGTTTGGAATCGCTTGTAGGAGGCAGTTTTGTGTGCGCCACATGAGGGTGGCGGCTATTTTTAACCTTGGAGGCGTTTATGTTGCAATCAAAATCTTTTATAACAGGATGTTTAGGTGTTTTTCTCGTGCTTGGCATGGTGTGCGGTGTTCAGGCTGCGGACTATCCAACAAAACAAATCACCGTCCTTCAAGGCTTCAAACCCGGCGGCGGCAGTGATATTTTGGCGCAGCTTTCACAGCCATACTTGGAAAAATACCTCGGTAAAGGTTTTGTCAACCAATACCTCCCCGGCGCCACCGGCGCCATCGCATGGACGCGTTTGACGAAGGCCTCCAAGCGCGACGGATACACCATCGCCATCACCAATACTCCCATGCTGCAAACAAACTACATCACAAACAAGGACATTGCGTACACCATCGCTGACTTTACGCCTCTTGCCAATATTGTGACCGACCCGGGCATCTTGGTTGTCTCAAAAGACAGTCCTTTCAAGACATTGCAAGACTTTATTGACGCTGCAAAAAAATCTCCCGGCACTGTGACTGTGGGCAATGCGGGCACAGGCGGCGACGACTTCTTTAACACCATCCGTTTCTCCATGGGCGCTGACATCAAGGTGCAAATGATTCCCTTTGAGGGTGACGGCCCTTCGTGGCAAGCTGCTCTTGGCAATAAAATTGATGTAAGTTGTAACAATCTTGGCACAGTCTACCCTCAGATTAAAGCGGGCAACTTGCGTGCTCTCGCGATTTTCTCCGAAACGCGCTACGAAAAGCTTCCGGATGTGCCCACCGCCAAGGAACTTGGTATTGACCTTGTGGCCGGCGCTTCCCGTGGTTATGGCGCGCCTGCCGGCATCCCTGACGAAGCCAAGGCGAAGCTCCTCGACGCATTTAATAAGCTTGCTGTTGACGCAGAGTTTTTGAAGGCATGTGAAGAGCGCGCCATCCTTGTGGATATGAAGGTGGGCGATGCTTATGCCAAGTATTTTGCGGATGAGGAAGCGATTTTCAGGAAGATTTGGAATGAAATTAAGGCGGATGTGCAGAAATAAGCATATCTGATTATGTGCGGCGTCCTCAGGAGCAGGTCAGGTCATTCTAATGTGTTTTTTTGAAAGTGGTTTGAGGAAAACTTTTTTTCTTGGG
>CAYJGA010000135.1:0-5710 GCA_964369255.1 uncultured Desulfovibrionaceae bacterium | reverse complement strand
ACTATACAGTCAGCGCGTTTTATGGGAAATCTGAGAGGAAATTGCCGATTAAAACGCAAAACAGCTCACAAGTCATCCTCGTACTACGTAAAGCTTTGGTACACTCTCAAGAGTATTTGGCAAGTACTCTTGAGAATGCTTCATACAATTAGAATAACCTGTGTCTTTGTTCAGCTTATTCCAATGTGTTTTTACTTTTATTTTTTCAAAAAAACTAACTTACAATCAATAACTCCCGTAAATTTCGTATAGTATCCCTCAACTCTGCGGCCTTTTCAAATTCGAGGAGCTTTGCGGCGGCACGCATTTCTTTGTCGAGCACGGCGATTTGACGCGCGATGTCCTCACTGCTTTGTGGTGTGGGGAGCGTGTGCGCTGTGGCGGTGCCTTTCTTTGTACTTGCTTGATTTTGCACATAGAGTTTGTCGAGGTGGGACTCAATACTCTTGGAGACGGTGCGCGGCGTGATGTTGTGTTCTGTATTCCACGCTTGCTGAAGCTCGCGGCGACGGGCAGTTTCACCCATGGCACGCTCCATGGAGGCGGTGATATTGTCGGCGTAGAGGATGACCTTGCCGCCGGCATTGCGTGCGGCGCGTCCGAAGGTTTGTATGAGTGCGCCTTCTGAACGGAGAAAACCTTCTTTGTCGGCGTCGAGGATGGCAACCAGTGAAACTTCGGGCAGGTCGAGGCCTTCGCGGAGGAGGTTGATGCCCACAAGGACATCAAATTCCCCTTGGCGCAGTGCGCGCAAGATGTTCATGCGTTCGAGGGTGTCGATGTCTGAGTGAAGATAGCGAGTGTTGACACCCATTTGCTTGAGGTATTCTGTGAGGTCTTCCGCCATGCGCTTTGTGAGCGTTGTGATGAGGACGCGTTCTTTTGCGGCGATGCGCGCTTTGCATTCGGAGAGGAGGTCTTCCATTTGTCCCTTTGTGGGGCGCACGTCCACGAGGGGGTCGAGGAGGCCTGTGGGACGGATGATTTGCTCGGCAATGACTCCTTGGGACTGCTCCTTTTCAAAGCGCCCGGGGGTGGCGGAGACGTAGACTGTTTGGCCTATGAGCTGTGTGAACTCGCTGAACTGGAGGGGACGGTTGTCGAGGGCAGAAGGCAGGCGAAAGCCAAAATTGACAAGTGTTTGCTTGCGTGACCTGTCGCCCTTGTACATGGCACCCACTTGAGGCATGGATATGTGTGACTCGTCCACAAAGAAGAGAAAATCATCGGGGAAGTAGTTTATGAGGCAGTGGGGCGGGTCGCCTTCTTTACGTCCGTCGAGGTGTCTGCTGTAGTTTTCGATGCCATTGCAATAGCCGATTTCTTCCATCATTTCAAGGTCGAGTTGGGTGCGTTGTTCGAGGCGCTGGGCTTCCACAAGCTTGTTTGCGCTGTGAAAGGCTTGGAGGCTTTCGAGGAGTTCTTGGCGAATATCTCCCATGGCACGCTTGAGGTTGTCTTGCGCGGACACATAGTGGCTGGCGGGATAGATGACAGTTTTGCCTACGCGTGCGAGGATGTCGCCCGTGAGTGGATCAATTTCGTGCATGGATTCGATGTCATCGCCAAAAAATTCGATACGCAAAGCTTCTTCGTGTTTATAGGCGGGGATAATTTCGAGCACGTCGCCGCGCACCCGAAAGGTGCCGCGGTGAAAGTCGAAGTCGTTGCGCTCATATTGCACTTCCACGAGGCGGCTGATGACGCTGTCCATGGACATATGTTGCCCAACTTCCACGGGAATAATCATTTCTGAATAATATTCCGGCGAGCCGAGGCCGTATATGCAGGAGACGGAGGCGACGATGATGACATCGCGCCGTGTGAGAAGGGAGTGGGTTGCGGCGTGTCGTAATTTGTCGATATTGTCATTGATGGACGAGTCCTTTTCAATGTAGGTATCTGAAGACGGGACATAGGCTTCTGGCTGGTAATAGTCGTAATAACTGACAAAATACTCTACAGCATTGTGAGGGAAGAGGGCTTTGAACTCATTGTAAAGCTGCGCTGCCAGTGTTTTGTTTGGGGCAAGGATAAGCGCAGGACGCTGACAGTGGGCGATGACATGCGCCATGGTGAACGTTTTGCCCGAACCTGTGACGCCGAGGAGAATTTGCTTTTCCACGCCTGCATGGATATTTTCCACGAGTTGTGCAATGGCTTGTGGTTGGTCGCCAGTTGGCGTATACTCACTTTCAAGAGAAAATACATTGGATTTTGTCATCATCATTATTATCCGCTAAGGAGGTTTATTCATGGATCAGAAAATTATTGCCGCCTCACCCTTTGAAGAGCTTGACCGTATCTACCTTATACAGGCTACTTTGAAAAGCTTCAAGGGGCGCAGGGACGTCATCGTTCACCTTTTCCGCACAAATATTGACGAGGCGGCTGTAGAACAAGAATTACAAGAACTGCGCCACATGGACGTCGTGGGCAAAGCCGACGCAGACACCCCCGAAGGCGCACAGGCCGACGACGCGCTTTTGAGCATCCTTGAGGCATTCACCGCCGAAGAGGGCAACCTCCTCCTCCCATACCTCGAAAAGCGCTATGATGAGCAAATAAGCGAAGTGGTCGTCAGCCCGCTTGAAGTGCCCGTGCCCCTTGGTGTGGTGCCATTTTCCGCCATACCTGAAGGAAAAACCATGGGATTTATTCGTTTCAACGCCGTTCCTGATTATGACTTGCCCTTCGGTGTACACGGTTTTTATGACCTTGACAACCATGAACCGCTTATGGCAGAACATAGTGCATAGGTGGGAAATACACACTGCTTATGGCAAAAATTATTCACTATTTATGCTATGCAGCTTTTTAAATCAATAAATCAATGAGGATATGTACATGAAAACAACACGCACTTCTTATACGTCCAAAGCACTTTTGTTGTGCTCAATGCTCCTTGCAGGCATGGTTTTTCTTGCTCCCAGCTCTTTTGCGAACCAGCATGGAGGCGGCTTCACAGGCCCCTCCGTACAAGGCGGTGGCTTTACAGGCCCGGGCCCTGATGCTGTGACAGTCATGAAAGCAAAACAGCTTGCCGATGATACGTGGATTACGCTCACAGGCCACATCCTCCGTCACGAAGGGAAGGACATTTATGTCTTTAAGGACAGTAGCGGAGAGGCTCGCATCGACATTGACGACGACGCATGGGGCGGCATACACATCTCCCCGCAGGATAAAGTCGTCCTTGTGGGTAAGGTTGACAAAGACTGGGGCGGTGTTGAAATTGAAGTGAAGACTGTGCGCAAAGCGCAATAATTTTTCGACTTTGATTTTTTGTGAGTGGGGGGATGAGACTGTTGTGCATATGAACAATCTCTTCCCCCCACTCTTGTATGTATATCTTCCTTTTTCACAAAAAAGTGTCACGAGGAAGCCGTCTCTTCAACGTATCTTTTTGCTATAAGTATTATTCAAAATCGACCGATAAGTCTAGCAAGGTTTTTTAAATTTACACTTGGAGTTTGCGTATGCGCCTAAATCTCTTAAAGAAGATGTTACTCTATATTTTGGGTTCGGCTGTGTTGGGTCTTGTTATCCTTGCGGTGACAGTGACATTTATTGTAAGGAACGATATAACGAAGGTTACGGATACGCAGCTGCAAGCGCTTGCAAAGATACAAGCAAGCGAGCTGAACAATATTATGTTGTTTTTAGAGACGCTTGTGGCGAGTACAAGCGAAGTGCCTGCGGTGGGAGCCCTTGCATTGACACATCGCTATGCTCCCAATTCACCGCGCTATGCAGCGGAACTTGAAGAGTTGAATGCTTTTTTTAAGGATATGACAGCTGCCTACGCGAACGTGGCAGATGTATTTCTTACTGATACAAAGGGAAGTGTTATTGCCCATTCACAGTCGCAATTTGTAGGCTTCGACGCGTCTAGGCGCGAAGCAGTTATAGGCGCTTTGCGCGGCACCGCAACGCTTGCCACGGTCATGTCGGAATCCACAAAAACCTTGAGCGCCTTCATCGCAAGTCCTGTACGAGACGGTGGTGAAGTGCTTGGGGCTCTTGTTATCTTGGTGAACTTGAAACAGTTACACGAAGTCACGACTGCCAATGTCATTCTTACGCCGGGCATGGGTGCCTATGTCTACGACAAAGAATTTACAATCCTTATGGATGAAGAAGACGAGTTCATAAACTCCAGCGACGCTGGGCTTGCGCATGTGCAAGAAATGGCTGTGAAGAAGTTTGGTAAGGCGGATTTTGTTTTTGAGGATGTGCGTTATATCGGTTATTACGCCCATGTTCCCACTGTGGATTGGTATGTCTTTGTGGAAACGCCTTACGACGAACTCAATGCGCCTGTGGCCGCGCTCACCTTCGAGATTGCGCTTCTTGCGCTTGGCATATCCCTTGTCATTACAGCCATCATTTTTGTGGTCGCCAAGGGTATCGCCAATAATCTGAAAGCCAGCGCAAGCATCGCCACCTATGTGAGTGAAGGCAACCTTGTGCTCACCTCTGAGCAAAAGCAGCAGCTTAATGATGCAGAGCGCCGCGGCGATGAAATTTCCGAGCTTGCCGCAGGTCTCTCGCAAATGATTTCTAATCTTGCAGAGATTGTGGAAAAAGCCAATGTTGCCACAAACGAAGCGAAAACAGCGCTCGCAAGCGCCGAAGAGGCGCAAAAGGCCGCACAAGAGGCGGCGGAGCAGGCAGGACTCGCACGCCGTCAAGGGCTTCTTGACGCCGCACGACAGCTTGAGGGTGTTGTGCATGTGGTGGCCTCTGCGTCGGAACAGCTCTCCGCGCAAATTGAGTCCTCCACAAACAGCGTGAACGACCAAGCTGCGCGCCTTGGCGACACTGCCGCGGGCATGGATCAAATGAACAGCACCATCATAGATGTGACGCAAAATGCGGTTTCAAGCGCAGAAATAGCCAATACCACACGCGAAAAGGCGATGACAGGCGCAGAAATCACGCAAAGATGTAAGGATGCCATCAACAGCGTGCGCAAAGAATCCCTCACCCTGCGCACAAATATGAACGCACTTGCAGACCACGCCCAATCCATCAACACGGTCATGGGTGTTATTTCTGACATCGCCGACCAAACAAACCTCCTTGCCCTGAACGCCGCCATCGAGGCCGCACGAGCAGGAGAAGCCGGTCGCGGCTTTGCTGTTGTGGCAGATGAAGTGCGCAAGCTTGCGGAAAAAACCATTACATCCACGACAGATGTAGCCAATGCCATCACCGCCATCCAGCACAGTACAGAACAGAATGTGCATCAAGTGGATGTCGCCGTACAGGGCATTGAGGAAGCCACGACCCTTGCAAATGAGAGTGGCATCGCGCTGCAAGAAATCTTGGAAATGGCAGAGATGAGCGCCGGCGGAGTGCGTAATATCGCCACAGCCAGCGAAGAGCAATCTGTCACCATGGAAGAAATGACCCGTGCCATTGACCACATCAATAATGTCGCCAATGATACGCGCGCTGCCATGGATGAAGCCTCAAGCGCTGTGATAGCTTTGTCTTCACAAGCGCAAGAATTAACAAATATTGTGGAAAACTTGAAAAATAATTAGTATTTGTGAAAGGCTTGTCAGGTCATTCTAATGTGTTTTTTTGAAAGGGGTTTGGGGAAAGCTTTTTTTATTTTTTAAGTTTTTTTCTTGGGGGGAAACTTTTTTTAGGAAAAAAAAGCTTTCCCCCCAAACCCCCCCTTCAAAAAAACCATCTGTTT
>CAYJGA010000134.1:0-5733 GCA_964369255.1 uncultured Desulfovibrionaceae bacterium | reverse complement strand
TTTTCAAAAAAAACAAATCGGAATGGCCAGCGCAATGTGTTTGCAATTTTCTGCATAACAGCATACTCTCTGCCCATGTTTGCTTTAGAAGAAATCTTTCAGAAAAATATTCCTTGTCATATTGCACGCAGTGGTCTTGCAAGCCGCTGTCGTGTGGCTTTGCACTGCCTTGAAAAAGGACGCAGCACTGTCCTCTTAGTGCAAAATCGTGAAGAATATCAAGCTGCTCGCGGTTTGTTGACGCTTTTTTCTCCGGAGCTGTCCCAATCGGCTCCGGAGATTACGCGACCGCGGTGGCAATCTCCCCTTATTTTTTTACCGCCAGGCGCTCTGCAATCCGGTCTTGGCAGTTCGTGGGCGGAGCGTATGGCAAGCTTATATGCCTTACATTATAAGAAGCCTTCTTGCCTTGTGCTGACGCTTGACAATCTCTTCATGAAGTATATGCCCCTCAACTTTTTTGACGGACAAGACCTTATCCTTGCACAAGGGGCGGATATGTCGCCGGAATTGTTGCTTGACCAGTGTACGGCGTGGGGCTATGAACGTGTGCAAATGGTCACACGTCCCGGCGACATTGCCAGTCGCGGCGACATTTTTGATATTTTTCCTCCCGGTTATGAAAAGCCAGCGCGGCTTGAATTTTTTGGCGATACTCTGGAAGACATGCGCCTGTTTGACGCATCCTCCCAGCGCTCATTACAAAATATTCACGAAATCACCTTGCTCCCGCCCTTGCCCATTTCCTCTGGTGAGAGTTTACAGACAAAGGCATTGCAGCGCTGGGAACGCTTATTTCAAAAGGGTCTTTTAGATGAAAACACGCTTCATGATGCAAAAAAAGATTTGCGTCTTGGAGGCTATCGTCTTTTACCCGGCATATTCTACGATGCACCCACAGTCCTTGAAGAATGGTTGACCAAGAACGTCTTGTGGCTTTTGCCCGGCGAAGCGGATATCAAGGAGATGGTGGAGACGCAAGCACGCGTGCTTGCAGAAAGTGTTGAGAGCGAAGACAATGCCATTCCGCAACCGGCGCGCTATGTCTTGCGAGATGTGGCAAGTATTTTTGCCTTGTGGCAAGGGGCGCCTCTTGTCTATCAAGAGCCTCTTGTCATGGGCGCGCTCACGGGCAATATGACAGAGAGTGTGGCGGACAGCATGACGGACAGCATGTCGGACAGCATGTCGGGGAATGTGGCAGAAAAAAGCGCTCCGGAAAAACATGTTGTTGATTTACCCGAACGCACAATACACGCCTTCACAGATCTTTTCCCGCTGGCAGCTGCGCAGGACAGGCCGTGGCAATCACTTATGGCAGGCATCAAGGTGTGGCAAGGGCAGAATACAGACGACAGCAAGCGACAGGTCTTACTTTCCTTCACCACAGAACGGGGACGCGCAAAATTTTTGTCACTGGCAGAACAAGATGGCCTTGTTCCGTACTTGCGCTATATGCCGGACACGCGCGGCGTTTTTGCCCTTGTGTCGCCGTGGCGCGGCGGTGTCAATCTCATATGGGATAATGTGCTGGCATTGGGAGAAGATATTCTCTATCCCAAGGCAGAGAAGCGCTCGCGAGTGGCTACGGGGGCTTTTCGCGGCCTTGATCGCTTTGATGACCTTGTGCCCGGTGATGTGCTTGTACATCGGGATTATGGTATTGGGCGCTTTGTCGGCCTTGAACGCATGGAACTTGGCGCTGTTGCCAACGATTTTCTGCTGATTGAATATTCCGGCGCGGATAAGTTGTATGTCCCCGCTGACCGCCTTGCCCTCATTCAGCGTTTTAAGGGGGACGGAGACAGCCCCACGCTTGATAAATTGGGCGGGACGCATTGGTCTGCCAGCAAGGAAAAAGCACGCAAGGCTATTGAAAAAATCGCCGCAGACTTAGTGGAAATGTACGCGTTTCGCAAGGTCACAAAGGGATTTCACTATTCGCCGCCGGATGAGATTTATCGGGAATTTGAGGCCACCTTTGGCTTCGAAGAAACGCCGGATCAAGCCCGCGCCATTCAAGATGTCCTCGACGATATGATGCAAACTAAGCCCATGGATCGCCTTGTTTGCGGCGATGTGGGCTTTGGAAAAACAGAAGTGGCACTGCGCGCGGCCTTTCGCGCAGCGGCAGAAAGCAAGCAAGTGGCTTTATTGTGCCCGACAACTGTCTTGGCTGAACAACACTTCCAGACATTTCGACAGCGTTTAGCCGGTTTCCCTGTGAATGTGGGACTTTTGAGCCGTTTTGTTACGAAGCAAAAACAAAAGGAAGTAGTAAAAGCTGCCTCACAAGGGCAAATAGATATACTTGTGGGAACGCACAGATTGCTCTCGCAAGATGTGTCCTTGCCGAATTTGTCCTTACTTATCTTAGATGAGGAACAGCGCTTTGGCGTGCGTCATAAGGAAAAGCTTAAAGCCCTGAAAAAAAATGTGGACGTCTTGACGCTGACAGCCACACCCATCCCTCGCACACTGCAACTTTCCATGTCCGGCATACGGGATTTATCCATTATTGAAACAGCACCGCCAGAGCGTAAACCTGTGGCCACCGCCATTTTACAAAGGGACGCGGCCTCCCTCAAGAGCGTCTTGGAGCGCGAACTTGCCCGTGAAGGACAAGTGTTCTGGGTATACAATCGCGTTCAAGGCCTTGAGAGAACAGCTGAATATGTACGCTCCCTTGTGCCCACTGCCCGCATAGGTATGGCACATGGGCAAATGGCAGAAAAATCCCTTGAAGAGACCATGCACCGTTTCTGGCATGGAGAACTCGACGTGCTCGTGTGTACATCTATTGTGGAGTCCGGCCTTGATTTTCCCCGTGCCAATACGCTCATCGTTGACCAAGCACATATGTTTGGCCTCGGGCAATTGTACCAATTGCGGGGCAGGGTTGGGCGCTCTGACAGGCAAGCCTACGCGCTTTTTGTGGTGCCTGAGGAGCATCGGTTGTCGGATATTGCCCGCGAGCGGATGCGCATTATATTAGAGCTTGACTATTTGGGCGCAGGCTTCCAAGTAGCCATGGAAGATTTACGCTTGCGCGGCGCCGGCAATATTCTTGGAGAGGTCCAATCTGGACATATGACGCGCCTTGGGCTTGACCTCTTCTTGGAAATGCTTGAAGAAGCTGTGAGTCGGCATAAGGGGATGCCATCGTCTCTGCGCGTGGAGACGGAACTCAATATAGGGGTACGCGCACATATTCCTGAGTGTTATGTGCAAGATAGTCGTGAGCGTTTGCGCTATTATAAGAGTTTAAGTTCCGCGCAAGACGGCGCCGCCCGCGAGGATATTGCTCTTGCTATGCGCGATCGCTTTGGGGCATTTCCACAGGAATTTGAAAACTTCTTGGGTATTCTTGCATTCAAACAAACGATTGGCGGCCTTGAAGCGCAACGCGCCGATATTGCTGAAAGTAAGGTGACTATTTACTGGGATAAGAAGCAAAAAAGTATGGACACGGCAAAGCTTGTGGCCTATGCCTTAGATGCACAAAAGAGGGGCGAAGCTGTACGCCTCCTCCCTCCCGCAACTCTTGAAGTTGGCTTTGCTGAAAAGGACGGAGCTACGCAGAGTATGACGCAAAAACTCAGCAAGGTGAGCGATGTACTCATGTCCTTTACTGTGGAAAATCGACAAAATGCGTGATACTGTAAGGAATGATATAATGGCGCAAAGAAATTATATATTGCATATAATGTGCTTATGTGTACTGGCTTTCGTACTTGTTGGCTGTAAAACAAATGAAGAGCAATCCAATGTCGTTGCAACAGTCAACGGAAAGCCCATTTTTTTGCATACAGTGCAGCTCGTCCAAGAGGTGGGGGTGGCGCAATTTGACATGTCCCGACCACCAACACTTGGACGCATACGCAATCAATATGGCAGTGTGCTTGCTGAACTCGTTGTTTATGAGGTGATGCTGCAATATTTGGAAAAAAATGGCCTTGCTGTGACCACATGGCAGCTGGCAGAATACGAAAAAAGCTTTCGTGAAAATTTTTCCGATGAGGAGTTCAGGACATTATTTTTGGAGAATGCCATCGATGTGAGCGCATGGCGCGACTTACTGCGCTATCACTTGGGAGTCAAACGTTTTATGGAAATGGTCTTGCTGAGGGACTATGTCCCCACCTTGAGCTCCGTGGAAAATGTATACAATGCGTATCCACATAATTTCCATTTACCGGCACGCTTGGCCCTTTCACTTGCGACAGCGCCTACCCGTGAGGCACTAAAACCCATCAAAACGGCGCAAGACTTGGAAGCCGCGAACACGCAAGACACAACAATCAATTTCTATAAGGCAGAACTGCGACACGACATAATTGAAAGTGAATGGCCAAAAGCATGGCAAAAGCGTTTCTTTGCCTTGAAGGAAAATATGTGCACAGATACTATTGCGGAAGATGGAGTCTTCAAAAAGGCGTGTCTGGAATATAAAATACCAGAGAAGCAATTTTCTCGTGCTGAGGCCTATCCCTATATTGAAAACCTTCTCAAAGAAGAACATACATGGCCCCTGCTCGAGGCATGGCTTATGGAAGAGCTGAAATCCACAAATATCCGCGTTTCTGTACATCTTTTAAAAAGTTTTTCATAAACAAGGCCTTGCAGTACAATTCCTTGATACTGCACATGCAGACGCACACCTTAAATACACGCAAGTGTCCATGAGTGGAGTGCAAAGTGTTACAATAAATAAGCTTACATTCAACTTGAATCTAAGTTGCGTTATTCCTTGGAAAGGACGCAGGCAGTCCCTAATTTTCTTCAAAAAATAACTTGAGTTCCGTTGAAAAATTTACTAGGACTGACTCGAAGCGTCGCTGTGCAGAAAGAACCTCTTTTTCTCGCACAGTCGGATTTTGTAATTTTTGTTCAAGTAGGTGTTTCATGAACAACTTCCCTCCCTCGCAGCCAGAACTCACTCACGAGCTTGCCCACTCACTTTGTGCCGCCATGCCAGTCCCTTTGAGCTGTTGGAACCGTCATGGACGGCCTATTTATTGTACTAACAGCTTTCTCGCTTTCTTTGGCGTGAAAAACATTGAAGAGTACACAGAACGTATCAAGGACTTCATACCAGCTACACAACCTTCTGGGGAAAATTCTGCTGTCCTTGGTAATATATACCTTCAAAAAGCCTTTGAAGAAGGATATTGTCATTTTTCGTGGGTACATACCATACGCCCCCGCACCTCGACGCCTGTGGAATACACCCTTGTACGCATCATCCACGAAGGCGAGCCTATCGTGGCAAGCTATCTGCATGATGTCACTGATATGGTGGCCTCGCACGAGCAAGTGATAGAAGCAAAAATTCGCGCGCAAACCCTCCTCGACGCAAGCCCCTTGAGCATCAGCTTCTGGACAAAGGACTTTATCCCTATTGATTGCAATCAAGAAACACTGAACCTCTTCAAATTTCAAAGCCGAAATGAATACTTTGCGAATGTTTTTAATATATTTCCTGAGTATCAACCCGACGGGCAACACTCACGCACCGGCGCTTTAGCCCTGCTTCAAAAAGCCTTCGATGAAGGCTATTGCAAAGCAGAGTGGACATATCAAAGCTTCGACGGCGATACCATCCCCACGGAGGCGACACTCAAGCGAGTGCAATACCTCGGTGAGGACTTACTCGCCCTCTATGTGCGCGACTTGCGTGAAATTAAAGCCAGCCAAGA
Organism: uncultured Desulfovibrionaceae bacterium; assembly: GCA_964369255.1. Lineage (GTDB taxonomy): Bacteria > Desulfobacterota > Desulfovibrionia > Desulfovibrionales > Desulfovibrionaceae > CAYJAD01. The sequence goes on along the minus strand of CAYJGA010000134.1, from coordinate 34 downwards.
AGAAGCGCGCGCAGCAGAACAATACTCGCAAACA
>CAYJGA010000133.1:0-5782 GCA_964369255.1 uncultured Desulfovibrionaceae bacterium | reverse complement strand
AAAAAAAGTTTCCCCCCAAGAAAAAAACTTAAACAAAAAAAGTTTCCCCCCACACAAAAAAAGAAATTCCTCACCCCTTCCTTAAATAGGCAACACCCTGTGCATGGCTTCAAAAATATCTTTGTGCTGCACGCTTACATGCAAATTGTGCGTTTGCCCTTGCTTTATGAGCTCGCGTCGCAGGGTGCGCATGTCGACGGCGTCCGGCACCATGACCTCAAAGACGAGCAGGGCGTGGGCTTCGCACGCATCGCTTGCATCTCGCTCTACCTGCGCTGCAACGCTCTTATCCTGAATGGCTGTGAGGCTTTCGATGTTCACACTATGGCGCGCAAACACATTACTTATTGCCGCCACAAGGCCGGTGCCCTTGGGGCCGTTTGCTGTGACCACAAAGGGGGCGCATGTTTTATCTGCTCCCCATGCGCTCTCCATGGCAGGGCGCACGATGACGGAGAGATCGACGTTTTTTTCCTCTAGCCCCTTTTGCAAGTGAGCGCGCAGTGTGGGCACATCCACATCATCAGGCGCTTCCACAGTGAAAATGCCTGCAAATTCGCCTGCTAAGATGGTTTGAGAAACAGCGATAATATCGCATCGCGACACCTCAAGCAAAGCGGCGACGGCTGCCACCACACCCGGGCAGTCTCGCCCCAAGAATGAAGTCACAAGTGTATGCATATGAGAACCTTCTATAATAGTCTGATGAAGTATTGATTTCATCCATTGAGGTCTTTGACGACCTACTACGCCTTGTAAATTTGTAAAACAGGGGAGTCCTTTGTATACCTTTCAAACTGACGGAGGTGCTCCCCTGTGGACTCTATTCCCTGTGACAATATCTCTGATAAGGGTTCCACGCGTTTTTTGGCATATTTTTCTATCACAATCACATTGGCGTAAAATGTAATACTTGCAACCTCCTCTGAGAGACGTTGAAAGTATTCACATTTATGCCCAAGTCCTTCATGGTCTTTCTTCTCCACATACATGAAGTTCACACCGTGGACAAGGGATTGAAAAAAGGCAATTTGCGTACGTTGTGAATTTATAGATGCACCCAAACAGTGCCAATAGGCCGTGGATGTATCTTCAACAATATAGAGTCCACCCCATTTTAATCGAGGAAACATAATGTTAAAGGTAGCAACAACATCGTGGGGCACATGGGAGCCGTCGTCGATAATCACATCAAATTGTTTATCGCCGAAGCGGTTGTCGATAAATGCCCAATCTGTTGCGCTGCCCAAGTGAAAGCTGATTCCTTCGCTGAACTCAAGCTGTTCGCAAATGGGGTTGATGTCGACACCTATAATTTCAGATTGTTTGGGGAAATACCTCTTCCAAGTTTCCAAGGAGCCGCCATTATTCACACCAATTTCAAGAAGAGAGATAGGCAAGCCTCTTTGACGCAAAGGAGCGAATATCTTATCATAAAGGGGTAAGTAGTGATCCCACTTTTGCGAAAGATACTTTGTGTTGCTTTGGAATGTTCGTGTATAGCGCCGCGAGGGGAGCTTGCACGACACTTCTCTCCCTCTTGACTCCTTTCCGTGCATACTCGAGCGCGCACTTGCGCGTGCCTGTCTGCGCTCTTCCGCTTTCTTATACGAGGGAAAGTGGCGCATGTGTGCATCTAATTCATACGAAGAGTGAAGGCATTCAAGCGCGACAGTGTCCAATCCATTGTCCCATTGCACCTTTCCCATGCAGTAATACATCCATGCAAGGGCAAAGCGAAGTTGCGCAACACAGGGCGCCTGTTGTTGGACTTCAACGCGTTCATCTACTCGCGCAAAAGCTGATAGGTTCTTCAAAGACCCGCCGCACGGATGCGGCAGACTTTGTGCTAGTGATGTGACGGATTTTGCAAGTATTTTATAAGCCGTCACAAGTGTATATAGAGTACATGATGATGTATGCACTTATCCCTCCGTATCATGTCATCGTATCAATTATGTGTTATGCGTCGCCAATCATCGGGGATGCGCTGTCCGCGGGCGATGGCAGAAAAGCTCAAGTCATGTGCATATCCAGCGCGGGCGTAGAGCCAGCCAGGATAGGCCACCATGGCGGCATTGTCAGTACAAAGTGATGCGCTTGGGGCTATGAAATGCCCGCCTCGCTCGTGGATACTCTGCGCCAATCTCTCACGCAAAAGGCTGTTTGCCGCCACACCGCCCGAGAGAATGAGTGTCTTTATATCAGCATGAGCATGCAAGGCACGCTCTACCTTTTTGCACAGTGTGTCCACCACAGCCTCATTAAAGGCCGCGCACATGGCACACAGCGCAAGCGGCGCCGTGTCAATATTGCGGACATCGTAGTCATTTTGCCACAGCAGCGCCTCTTTATGAGCCTTCACATAGGCACTGGCAGCTGTTTTCAGACCACTAAAGCTAAAATCTAAATTGTCATTATCCAAATACGGACGCGGAAAATGAGGCAAAGAAGCCGTGTCGCATTCCTTGCGTCCCCGCGCGGCAAGCGCGTCTAAAAGGCGCCCCGCAGGATATGGAAGACCCAAAATCTTCCCAACTTTATCAAATGCCTCGCCGGCTGCATCGTCTAAGGTACGCCCAAGCACACGAAATGTCGGCATAAAAGCATCAGTATCGACATCGTCGGCAGCATTCTCCATACGATACAAGTGCGTATGACCGCCGGATACAAGAACGCCCAAGGCGGGAAATGTGAACGGTTGCTCTAAGCCCGCTGCCAATAAATGAGCCTGTAAGTGGTCAACACCAAGGACACGCTTCTGCGCCGCAAAGGCAAGCCCCTTGGCAAAGGCCACGCCCACCAGTAAGGAACCCAGTAAGCCGGGACCGCGTGACACTGCGAACACATCCACATCCGATGCAGTTGCACCCACGCGCTGCATTAAGGTGTCATACAAGACACCCATAAAGCGATAGTGCTCTCGCGACGCAAGTTCGGGCACCACACCCCCAAAGAGCGCGTGCACAGATTCCTGTGTTGCAAGGACAGCATCCTCAAGCCTCCCATCGCGCACAAGGGCAAGGGCTGTCTCGTCACAAGATGTCTCAATTCCTAGGCAAAGCATATATTGTCCAATCCTTAAACATGAGTTTTACAGCGCACACTGCAAAAGGTCTTGCTTTAAAAGCCACAAAATATGCCTGCGTAAATTTTCGTCCGTCTTGCGCGCGCCCCACGGACTCTCTTGAGCCGTTTTCATAAGGTGACCGAACGTACAGTCTTCGCGAGCGACAGCCATAAGGCTATGCAGTAAATTCTCTTTCAAGTTCACAGACGCAAGGGCAAAATTATTCCACGGCGCTTTACGTGCAATGAAGGCAGCCCCTAAATCGGTAACCTTAAGGACAGTGTCGTCGTTTAAGTGGCCTGTAGCATAGCATGCAAAAACCTTTCCATAGTCCAGCGTATGCGGATGCTTGGCAGTGCGCATGATCGCTTCTTGCTCTGCGCTGATGGGCGTCGTATTCAACTCTTCCCAAAATTCCACCCAACGATCCACAACCTTGTCGAATGAGTACAGCTTTTCTGCGCGTTCGCGTGCTGCCGATCCCATACGCTTGCGCAAAGGCGTGTCACTTATGAGCCGCACAAGCGCCTCCTCAAGGGCGGGCACATGCATCACTGTTTGCTGACTGCGCAAAAGCTGGTGCAACTGATTGAAAAGAATACGTGAAACGCTGTCCAAATAGGGCGTATCCGTGGGCGCCACTGTGGGGATTAAAAAACCCGTCTCGTCGTGCACAACAATGTCTCTGTAGCCATCCCAATCGCTCGCAATGACAGGCAAACCGGATTGTGCAGCTTCCACAAGGGTCAAACCGAATGTTTCTTGAATATTATCCGTGGGCGACACGAAAACATCCGCCGCCGCAAAAAGCTGTTTCTTCAAATTGCGTGAAGGGTTTGGCGCCACACCGAAGGGAATACCCCATGCCTTGGACAACTCTAACAAGGACTCCTTAATCGGGTCATCCTGCTTCATGGCTCCGGCGAGGAACAAAAAGAACTTTGCCTGCGGGTGATGTAAGCGAACACGGCGCAAAGCGCTGAAAAGCGGGCGCATGTCCATTTTATCGGCTTGACTTATACGACCATACAGTAAAATCATCACAGTGTCCGCATCTACCTTCAAGCGATTGCGTAGCTCCGTGCGTAAGTCCTCGTTCACCCCAAGCTCAGGGTCAGGCACTCCCAAGGGGATGACTTTCAATTGAGGCTGCGGCCACGCCTCGGGCAGGTTATACACAGAACGCGCGTGCGCATACCAGCCTTCCATAATTTTTTGACTGGCTACTGATGTTACCCCCACACCATCACGAGGCGAACAGCCCTCCCACACATGGGCAAGCGTCTTTTCTGCATGCTCCGTATAGCTTATGGTGTGATTGACGGCTGTCACCGGGAAAAGATGGGGAGCCAAAAGATTGCGTGCGCGACACATGGGGATAAATTCCGTCATGGGGTCAGAAAAATGACATACAGAATACGGAACTGTTTTAAGCCGCCTTGGCAATGTTGTACGCGCAAAAGCCTGAAGCCCTCCTCTGTCCAAAATTGGCGCAGCCTCGGGAACATTTTCCCAGAGCTTCATGAGGGCAGCGGGATTGTCAACAAAAAAGTGGTAAATATCAAATGGGTCACGCCGAAACAGGGCATTGATAAATCCAAGGTTTGCTTGCTTGCGACCCACAATGGGGCCGCCCTCATAGTACGGATGCAGGGAAAGAAAAATACGCGACATTACAACGTCCTTATACATGCTTCAAAGTATCGCAAAACACTCTGTGCAAATTATTTTTGCTCGATGGGGAATATGTTTCTGTACACAAGTGCCTTGTCATCATTATGAATTTCAATGATAACTTGAGCATTCATCATATCAAATGTCGTATCAATATTCGAGACAAGCACCGCCCGCTTCCAGCGCTGTATACGATAAAAACCGGCATTTGCAGGAAGAAATGAAAGATTAACCGTCTGCCCATTGGCAAGGCTTAGAATGCAGCTCACAACACCGGATAAGGTATCCTCGCCCGGATTACGAATGTCAAAGGCTGTGCGCAGTCTGTTGGGTGCCACAAGGCGACTGTTCACGGACTCCACAACCACTTCACCAGTATTGATTTCGGGAAACTCCGCATGACCGGGGCCTTCCTGCTGCGCCGCATCCTGCACATCGTTATGAGGAGTAGTATTTGATTTTGTGTTTGAGCCAGAAGGCGCGGACAAGGGCTGGGACAGTATAGGCCTTTGCGCATTTTCCTTGCTGATACTGGACAAAAGCTGGCTTGCATCGTCACTATCTATGATGAGCAGTTTTTCCAAATGCCCCAAGCGCTGCGCCGTTGCAAGCGCTTGCACATGCATTGCCTGTAGAGCCTCAATTTGCTCCAAAAGACCTTCCTTTTCATCCCATAAAGAATGGGACAACCAGACGCTCAAACCGGCTAAGACAGGGCACAGGCAAAAGAAAAGAAGCAAAATTCCACGAAAAATTGCACGGCTCATACGAAATCGGCGCGAGGTGCCATTGTCGCGCATAAAGAGGATACTGATTTTTTCGGAAGCCAATGTTCATTCACCTCCTTCAGGTGCTGTGCAGAAAAATCTTTTCAGTGAAAAGCAGCATTGTCTAGGGGCTGTTTCTAAATAAATTCTTTTGCCTTTTGCAACAGCGCTTCAGAGCTTAAACGGATTTTTTCATATAAAAAAACAAAACATCTTTTCAATCCTCCATTCGAAAGCGCCGATTGTTTAGCTAAACAGATGGTTTTTTTGA
>CAYJGA010000132.1:0-5919 GCA_964369255.1 uncultured Desulfovibrionaceae bacterium | reverse complement strand
ATAGTGAAGGACAAAATAATATTGCCGTAGGTTATGAACGTGACCTACGACGTGATGTGAGATTCACTATGCTTATAAGCCATATGTTACCGTGGGTTATATTTTTAATCGTCTTTCTTGTGGGATTTGCATTTTTGCTCAAATACGAATTAAAGCCACTGCATTGTGTTGTAGATAAACTTAAAAAAAGAAAACCGCAGGATGCAACTCCCTTAGAAGTCACAGGGCTCACAACGGAAGTTCGCCCCTTGGTGGAGTCCTTAAACGCTCTTTTTAATCGCACTACAGAACTTTTAGAACGCGAACGCTCCTTTGTGGCTAATGCAGCCCATGAGCTACGCACTCCATTGTCGGGTTTGCGCCTACAAGTGGAAGTTTTGGAACGGAAGATAGATGACCCAGCGGCAAGGAAAAATGCCCTCAAAAAAATTTTAGACGGGAGCAGTCGTTGCACTCGCCTTGTAGACCAGCTCCTGCTTCTTTCAAGTTTAGAGTCTAAAACTGCCATTGAGCAAGGAACTCAAACAGAACTTGTGCCTTGGAATGCGCTCTTGCAAAGTGCCGAGGAAGATATTTTAGATGCTGCCATTGCCAAGGATATTGCCATAGAATTTCGCGCAACAAATCCAGCCATAGTAAGTCATGGCTTACCAGAATTTTGGAGCATAGTTTTACGCAATATGCTTGATAATGCAGTACGGTATACGCCTAAAAGGGGGACTGTCCGCGCCGTCTTGCAAGAAGATTCAGTGTATGTGGAAAACAGTGCCGAACATTTGAGTAGTGAAACTTTAAAACATGTAGGGCAGAGATTTTATCGTCCTGCGGGGCAACAAGAACGAGGTAGTGGGCTTGGCCTTGCCATCATGCGCCATATTGCGGAGCTACATCATACAACCATACATATGAAAAATATTGAAATGCGCAATCACGCTGACGCCAAAATTCAAGGCATTAGGGTAAGTGTCAAATTCAAGTAGGATACTATTAAGGAAAATATCATGAAAAAAAATATATTACACAGAGAAACTCTGAAAACATTATGGTCTTTTTCAAAGTCATTTATAAAAGCCCCGCTTTCTATGGGTATGCTTTGCCCAAGCAGTCCCTATTTAACTAAAAAATTGGCAAATCAGCTGGACAGCGATATTATTCATGCCTTACAGGAACAAGTTTTGACAGAAAAGAGCGTGGATTACTACAGCCGTACACCACAAGGCTTTATCCTTGAGCTTGGAGCAGGAACGGGTGTCGTCACACAGGCGCTTCTTAAACGTGGCATCCCATCTTCGCGAATCCTTGTTTTTGAAACATGCCCCATACAATGCGATATTTTGCGCAAGAAATTTCCTCATATGCGCATAATACAGGACGACGCCGCGCATATGCAAAAGTATCTGCCCGAAAATGCCTATGTGGCGTCGATTGTTTCTTCCTTACCATTCGTATCATTGCCGAAAAACGCAAGTAAAAGAATTATTTATGCCATGAAAGGATTGCTTGGCAATAGTCCTCTCATTCAGTACACATACGCACTCACCAATCAAACTGTCTTGGAAAAAAACGGCTTTACCGTGAATAAAAAGCATACTGTATGGCTGAATTTTCCCCCAGCGAGGGTTTTGAGTTACGGCATTGCATAGCAATAAGATATAGGAGAATATCATGGAACTTATTACAATTTTTTTTGCTGCTTTAGGTATTTCCGCCCTTACCCTGTATTCCGGTTTTGGCTTGGGCACTTTGTTATTGCCCGCATATGCCTTTTTCTTTTCACCGGAGCTTGCTGTCATGGTCACAGCCATAGTGCATTTTGCCAATAATATCTTCAAGGTAGTAATAGTCGGCAAGAATGCCGATAAAGCACTTGTTATGGCTTTTGGTATTCCCGCCATTGTGGCGGCCTTTGTGGGGGCGGCAATGCTTGGTTATGTGGCGCATTTTGAGGAATTAGGCCGCTATACCATAGCGGGGCAGGAGGCCATTGTGACTCCCTTAAAGGTTATCATTGCTACTTTTATGTTTTTCTTTGCCTTAGTGGAACTCCTACCCTTCATACGCGCGTGGAAGTTTGACAGAAAATACCTTGTGCTTGGGGGTTTGCTTTCGGGTTTTTTCGGTGGCTTTTCGGGTCATCAAGGAGCATTGCGCTCGGCATTTCTCACCAAGGTAGATATTGAGCCTGCGGCCTTTGTGGGTACCAATGCCGTGGTGGGCTTTATGGTGGATATAGCTCGTTTGCTTGTGTATGGCGTTGGTATCTGGACTGTAGGCTTGACCAACCTACAGACAACACAAGTAAGCACTCTTGTGCTTGTGGGCATTGCAGGTGCATTGACAGGCGTTTTGCTTGGCAAGCGCTATCTTCATAAAATCACTATGAGCCTTGTGCAAACCATTACAGGCATCATGCTTCTTGGTATTGCCATAGCTTTGGGCATGGGCCTCCTGTAAGCCTTAGCCCCTACAAAAACCTCTTTTCAAGATACTGCCACATTGTCTCAAATATGTTCGGCTCCTTCTTTGCTTTGGCAGGGGCACTCACGAGGGAGCTTACATAATACTTGCCATCACTTTTCCGTTCACTTACAGCCATACCTGTGGCAAGGTCATTAAAGTGCCACCATTCCGAAGCGAGAGGCGTGAAGCCGTTTTGTGTAAAGTATTTTTGCAAAAGCAGCGCCTCTTGTGTCATGCCTTTTGCCGGCGCGGCACTTTGCCACGCGGTGCTTGAGCGTGAATCTACCGGAAAGGCAAAGACGACGGCCTCTACACTGAGTTCGTGCATGGCAGAGGGCATGATGTATTCTGCGTAGCGTTTTGGGCGTGTGTAAGCATATGTTCCCGCGTACAGTGTTTCCATTTCTTCTACTTTGGCGAGGCTGACGTCCAAAGCATATCCGCGCTGATGGTTGGACGTTCCCATGGAAATAAACCATCGAATGCCCCATGGGGGACTTGTGAGTCCTTTGCGTACTTCTGCATCTTTTTTCATGAGTGTTGAAAGGTTATTACTTATCCTGCGCTGTACTTCAAAAGGGCGGAAAGTTTCATAAATGACTAAGCTATTGTTATCCAGCAGTGCCATTTTTTGTGCGGCTTGTATTTTTAAGGCTGTGGAAAAGAGTATGGGCATGATGTAACTTTGCTCTTGAAATCGTTCATTGTAATGCAGCGCATCATACAATTTTTCTCCTGTAATATTAGGTATATTCTTAGCGGATGCGACCAGCATAGATGCTGACGCATTGGCATGTTTATAGATGATGGACGGAATGACATCGGGGAGATTTATCATGCTGTACAATGTGCGCACATAGCCCTCTTGCCCTGCGTAGACCATGTGCAACCACTCGTCTTTTTGCCCCAATATCTGGAATGCCTGTCCCGGCAGAAGCGTCATAAAAACAGGGGCGTTTCTTTCAGGCATTGAATGGACATTTAACTCTACAGAGGCATATCCTGTTGCCCCGTCTAAGGGCAACTCAAAGGGCTGTACGTCTTGTTTCGTGTGATTTTGTGCAAAGGCTTTGCCTGCAACAGCAGAAAGAAATAAGCATCCGATAAAAAGAGCACAGAGTGTCTTTTGCATCACTACCTCCAAAGAGTGTTGAGTGTTGTGTAATTGTTGAGTATATAAATCAAAAGCAGGTGAGCAGGGTAAAATATATAAAATAAATACGAAACGACCTTAGATTTCTTTCCGAGTTTTCCTGTATAGAGCAACAATAAAGGAATCGCCAAAAAAATACCCAATTGATACCAGTGAGGGTAGCCGGAATGGTCGAGACCAAAATTTAAATATGTCGGTAGAATGTGGAATACAATGCCGATGCCCATGAAGCTTAACATTTGTCCTATATAGTTCCCTCGCAACACGCCAAATGCCACAATCCAAAGTACTGCCACATAATTCCAGTTGGCAGTCACAGAGAGGACACAGCACAAAGGCACCGCGCCCAAACGTAGCCACAGGGGCAAGTGTTGATTTTTTACAGCCGTCAATGCCACAAGCCCCATAGTCAAGCCCCACATGACACTTGTGGCTTGAAAAAAACCGAGGTTGAAACAAAGAATATAGGGAATATGTGAAATCAAAGCAAAAATAAACATGCGCTGTATGTATTTTGCTCTGTGAGCCGTGTAATAATAGCCTTCCGCCACAAAGTAACACATGAGGGGCGCAACAATCCTTCCGGGCACGCGCGTAGCCATGCCCCATAAGCTATTGTGAGGAAAGAACACAGCGGAAAAATGGTCAAAAAACATAAGCGCTATGGCAAGAATTTTCAATGTGTTGGCATTAAAAACAGGTGTCAACGGAAAAGAGGCCGCAGGGGGAGCTTGTAAGGGCTGTGAAAAATATATCTGTGACATAGATTACCTTCTATGGTTACAAGTGATGTATGCGAAGTTTTGATGCAAAAACGTACAATTTTTCAAAGAGGTTGTTTCTCACGCAAACAAGGAAAATCTCAAACAAAGTTGTTTATAAATCAGCTCATGGTGTTTTGTAGCACTTTCTAAAGAAAAATGTGTCGTCATATGCTCACGCGCCGCCTTTCCCATGTGGGTGGCACAAGAAGCATCGTCAGTGAGTATGTGACACATGTACTTTGCCAAGGCGTGATGGTCGTCCACCGCAGTAAGAAAACCATGTTTGCCGTGTGCCACAACATCTGGAATGCCATTCACATTGGTCGATACCACAGGAAGACCACACGCCATGGCCTCAAGCAGTGCGTTGGGTGTGCCTTCGTCACGCGAGGCGAGAGCGAAAAGACGCGCGTCTTGGAGATGCGCACGAATATTCCCACTGTCACCATGAAAGAAAACATTCTCTGCAATGCCTAAGGACCGTGCCTGCGCCTTCAAAGCATTCTTGAGCGGGCCGTCTCCATAGAGATGCAATGTCGCATGAGGGATGTGTTGCACTACAAGAGCAAAGGCATGGAGCAAGCTTTGGTGATTTTTGGCTTCCACCAAACGCGCCACGCATACGATGTGGGGGGCTTGCACGAGTCCATGCGGGTTTGGGATAAAATGGTTCACGTCAACGCCATTGTGTATCATATGCACATGCTTTGATGAAATTCCTCTCTTTACTAAAGCGCTTTCTATGCTTTTTGCATTGCATATATGCTCATGTGCCAAGGGGTGCAACAGCCATTCATGTTGCAATGCAACGTTTCTTTGCGCGCGACATGAGGCCACAATAGCAGGGGTGCCACAGAGTTTTCCCCAAACACGCCCCCATACATTGGGAAAAGCCGTGCATAGATGAACTATTTCGGGTTTTTCCTTGCGCATATGTCGTAAAAGAGCGAGTGATGCAGGGAAGGTACGCAGTTTTGCATCTCGGCGTAAAAATGTCACCGGAATATCAAACTTCTTTGCAACATCCATAAATGCATCCCCAGCGCGTAATGTCCAAATTTTGGGCGAAAAAAAACGCCTATCCAAACGTCCCGCCACTTCCAACATTTGCTTTTGCGTTCCCCCAAAATTCATCTCTTCAAAAATGAATACGAGAGGGAGAGGACGCTTGGGCGGAATTTCTTGAAGCGACTGAGAAATAAAACCATAATACATACATTTTTCCTATATATTTCATGTGTTTTCCATCTTGCTTGCAAACACATGCAGGCGTGTCTGCTTTGCGAATGTATGTGTAGAAAAATTAAATTTTCATTAACACAGAGGTGCGGCTTGATTTTTTCTCCGCTTGCTCATAGATTCTCTTTTATACCCCATAGGGGTATATGGTATCAAGTTGTGAATTATAAAAACGAGGGTCATATGAAGCAATGTATGGACGTGGACGCGGTACAAAAAAGGCTGAAAAAAATTGAAGGACAGGTGCGGGGTGTGCAAAAAATGGTGGGCGAAGACAAACCATGTGAGCAGATTCTCATTCAA
>CAYJGA010000131.1:0-5955 GCA_964369255.1 uncultured Desulfovibrionaceae bacterium | reverse complement strand
AAAAGTTTCCCCCCAAGAAAAAAACTTAAACAAAAAAATAAAAAAAGCTTTCCCCTAAACCCCCTTCAAAAAAATCTCTTTATTTAGAAACAGTCCCTAGATATTCGCACTTTCGAGTTGAATGCGCGCTGCAAAAAACACCCTGCCTATTTCTTTTTCCGCTTTGTGTGCGATGAGCGCATATGCACGCGCATGGGCGCGTGCTTGATGCCAAAATGTTTGCGCAAAGAGCGCTCAAGATAGCGCACATAGCTCTCCGACACGCGTTCTGCATCGTTCACGAAAAACACAAAGGTGGGTGGTGCTGTTTCTGCTTGAGTCAGATAGAAAAATTTTGCGCGAACGCGCTTGATGACAGGGGGCTGATGACGCGCGAGCACTGTCTCCATGACTCTGTTGAGCTGACCTGTGCCTATGCGAATGTGGCATTCTTCGTAGATGCTCTTGGCTGTGGGCAAAATCTTTGCAAGCCCACGTTTTTCCAAGGCAGACACATAGAGTACAGGCACATGCGAACAGAAGGCGAGAAGCTCTTCCACATTTTTTCTGAGCTGTTGCAGGCTGCCTTGTGGCACAACATCCACCTTGTTCACAAGCACCATGAAGGGTGTCTTGCGCTCATAGAGCAAATCCATGAGTCGCTTGTCTTGCAGGCTGACGCCTTCTGTGGCGTCGAGCACAAGTAGGGTCACATGCGCCTTGGTGCTGGACTTGATGGCGGCGTTCACCGAATACTTTTCCACTGTGTCCGTGATTTTCGCACGACGGCGCACGCCCGCGGTGTCCACAAAAAGATAGTTTTGTCCGTCCACATCAATGTGTACGTCCACGCTGTCACGCGTGGTGCCCGCCACCTCTGAAACGATCATACGATCGGTGCCACTGAGGGCATTGATAAGGGAGGACTTGCCAGCATTGGGACGCCCAAGCATGGCAAGCTTCAAATGTGTTTCTTGCGCCTCCTCCGCTTCCCAATTGGCGGGGATGAGGGAGAACAGCTCTTCGCGTAAAAAACGCAAGTTATAGCCGTGCTCGGCGGACACTGCCACGATGGGAAAGCCGATGCCATGAAATTCTGCCAGCATAATGTCTTCGCGCTCGGCGCCGTCCACCTTATTGACGATGAGCAGGGTGGGCTTGCCCATGCGGCGAATGTGAGCGGCAAGATAGGTATCAAGGGGCAAGAGTCCATCGCGCCCATCCACAACAAAGGCCACAGCCACTGCTTTTTCAATGGCTTCTTCTGCTTGACGCAAAATATCTGCCTCAAAACCGCGAATACCCTCGGGGCCTTCTGCGACTTCGGCGTGGGCGTCAAGGGTGATGCCGCCAGTATCGACAATGCCATACAGCGGCTCGCCTTGGTGGCGGACTATGCCTTCCATGCGGTCGCGTGTCACGCCGGGTCGGTCGTGGGTGATGGCTCGATTGCTATGGATAAGCCTATTAAAAAGCGTGGATTTTCCCACATTTGGGCGTCCCACAAGGACAATCTGGGGCACATCTAAAAGAGGCATGGCAGAAATTTTATTGGGCACGCTCTGGGGGGGATTTTCGCAGGACATAGTAATTCCTTAAAGACAGTTAAAATAAACCATTTCCACAAAACGTGGAGCGCTCTCATACCTCACTTTATATGCAATGTCAAGCGGAAGGGTGCGCGCATAAACGATTTTCCTTGACAGGCACAGCATTTTCGTTTATTGCGTAAATGCTTTTGTTGAAGAAACCACTTGATGTTTTTTTCAGCTGCCAAATGCAGACGCTTTTTCAAATTTCCATAAGGACTGATTATGCTTGCACGCTTTCTCACCTCCAACACAGCTTCCAAGTACACGCTTCAGCTCAAATTTAGTCTCGTACAACTCATCGCCGTCATCTTCATATTATGTATTCTCATTGTCTTGCTCCAACATACTATGCGTTCCCTCGCAAGCGATGTCTCGAAGGATTATGCCGAGCTTTATTCCTTTAAAACAGCCGCCTCTCTTGGCCCCTTCCTCATGAACGACCTTGCCGTCATGCACGATGTGGCAACATCAGAACACGTCCGCGCGTGGTTTGAAGATGACACTAATATGGACGCAAAGCGCAAGGTGTTCAGCGAAACGGAAGGCTACATCAAAAGACTTCATAACAATTTTATTTATTATGGAATTTTGCAATCAACCAATGAATATAATCTCAATTACAGCTCCACATGGGAAGACTTTGTGCCCGGCGGCACGCTCGATGAAGGCGCCGTAGAGGATGATTGGTTCTTTAAGGCAAGTAAAATTCCACAAGCCTACGAGCTGAATGTAGACACAGATAAAATACTTAAGCGCACTCATGTCTGGATCAATTATAAAGTCATGTCCGAAGATGGTACCCGCTGCCTCGGCATTATATGTACAGGTGTCAACTTTGACGACATTCTTCTGTCCGCTTTTGCAAAATATCAAGTGGACAACATTCGCGGCATCGTCGTGGATCGCCATGGATATGTGCAAATGGACAGCGCACAGGGCAGTGCGGAGCTTGTCCACGAAAGTTCGTGGCATATCAATGAAATACTCGACATACCCGTCTTGCACGACGCCATCAACAACCACCTCGACACTGTCAACGGATATGCTTCCACAACTCAAAGCCCCGGCATTATCACTCTTCCAAAGGACAGCACCTATAGCTATGTGGGCATGGCGTCCATCGAAGGGACAGACTGGACAGTCATTACATTTTTTAACGCCACATCTCTGTTTTCACTTAGAAACATTGCCACACTCGCATGGGTGACCTTAGGCCTTTTTATTCTCTATGTGCTCTTTGTGTCCGCCACCATACGCGGCTTTATTTTCCGGCCTTTGGCGCGCATGGTCAGCAGTCTCAAGCCCACGGACAGCGATGAAAACGCACAGCATGACAGCGTCATCTATGGTGTAGAGCGGCGTGACGAGCTTGGGAAGCTCGCCACCACTATACAAAGCCTGCGTGAAAATCTTGACTTCAAGAATCAGGAACTTGTCCGCGCCGCAGACACTGCGCAAAGCGCCAGCGAAGCAAAAACAAACTTCCTTGCACACATGTCCCACGAAATCCGCACGCCCATGAATGCCATCATAGGTATGTCAAGAATAGGCAAGGATGCAAAAGATTTGGCTAAAATTCAGAACTGCTTCCTCAAAATTGAAACAGCCTCTTCTCACTTGCTTGGCATCATCAACGATGTGCTCGACATGTCGAAAATTGAAGCGCAAAAAATTGATATTGCCCTCCATGCTATTGACTTTGCACAGATTATTCAACGGACAGCTCAGGTTGTCGCCTTCCGCATGGCAGAAAAGGGACAGACCTTCAAGATGGATATGGACCCTGCCATCCCCACCTACTTGCTCACAGACTCCCAGCGCATCGCCCAAGTGCTCACAAATTTCCTGTCCAATGCAGAAAAATTCACGCCGCAACAAGGCACCATCACGCTGACGACGCGCCTTGTGGAAATTGACAGCACTCACGCGCATGTCAAGCTCACCGTCACTGACACAGGTATCGGCGTTGTTAAGGAGCAACAGGCGCTTCTTTTTACGCCCTTTCAACAGGCAAACAGCGATATTTCTCATCAGTTCGGCGGAACGGGGTTGGGTCTTGCTATATGTAAACAAATTATCGAACTTATGGGCGGCAAAGTCTTTTTTATCTCCGAGGAAAACAAAGGCACAAGCGTCGGCTTTACCCTGCCTTGTGCGCTCCCTGACCAAGAAATGCTTGCACACAAGCACGCTGTCGCAGAAATAGACAGCACCGCGCCTCTTGACTTGAGTAGTAAAACACTTCTCCTTGCGGAAGATATTGAAATCAACAGAGAAATAGTTATGACCCTTTTGGAGGATACAGGCGTGACATTCCACATAGCAGAGAATGGTCTCCAAGCTCTCCAGAAATTTGTTGATAATCCAGATATATACGATGCCATCCTTATGGACATACGCATGCCGGAAATGGATGGCTACACGGCCACAAGCGCCATCCGCGCTCTTGATGTGCCCCGCGCAAAAAGTGTCCCCATTCTTGCCATGACGGCCAACGCCTTCCAAGAAGACATAGATCGTTGCCTTGCGGTGGGCATGAATGCGCACATTGCAAAGCCGATTGATATAAAAGAGCTTTTAGCGACTCTCAGAAAATATGTCGTCGCAGCGCACAGAGGAAACGATGCATAGTATAGTTCTCAATAGTCCGGAAGAGACCCTCGCTTTTGGCGCAGCGCTCGCACGCGGCTTCGTGCGCCTGTTGCGTGTGTCGCCCTCGAAAATACAAGAAGGAGCGGCCTTGCCCGCCTTGCTCCTGCACGGGGAGCTTGGCGCTGGCAAGACAACCTTTGCACGCGGATTTGTGCAAGCGCTGCCCCATGGTGACAGTGCAGAAGTGGCAAGTCCAAGTTTTACGCTGTGCCATCACTACGACACGCAGCCCCCCGTCTTGCACGCCGACCTTTATCGAACCCCTTACAGTCTCCCTGATGAAGTGGACGAAATACTTGAAGATGGGCACACCATAACACTCCTTGAGTGGGCGGAGTTTCTTCCTTTGTCTCACAGGCCGCACGCGGCGCTGGACATTCATTTTGAAGTATGCCATAGTGTGCGTTTGGCTAAGGTGCAAGCATGCGGCGACGTTGCGACCCGCCTGCTTGAAAATCTGGATAATATCAGTTGGACAAAAACATGAAAATCCTTGTGCAAAAATTTGGCGGCACATCCGTTGCTAACCTTGAGTGCATGAAGCAGGTACGCGAAAAGGTCATGGCTGGTCTTGCGCGTGGCTATAAGATGGTCGTGGTACTCTCAGCGCGTGCGGGCGAGACAAACCATCTCCTCGGGCTTGCAAGTACATGGTCGCAAAGCCCCGACCCTGCCGAATGCGATGCCCTTGTATCCACAGGTGAGCAAGTTTCTATTTCTCTTTTCTCCATGCTCCTTAAGGATGCAGGCGTTAAAGCTCGCTCGCTGTTGGGCTTCCAAATCCCCATCATCACAGATAATCAGTTCGGAAATGCACGCATCCTCTCCATCGACAGCAAAAAACTTTACGCGCTCTTGGAAGGTTACGACGTCCTCGTCGTAGCAGGCTTCCAAGGCTGCACTCACGACGGATGCATAACCACCCTTGGGCGCGGCGGCTCCGATACATCCGCCGTGGCTATGGCGGCAGCTCTTGATTCCGCAGAATGCGAAATCTATACAGACGTCGAAGGCGTCTACACCACAGACCCTAACATTTGCTACAGCGCGCGCAAAATGGACAAAATTTCCTACGATGAAATGCTGGAAATGGCGAGCATGGGCGCAAAAGTCTTGCACATCCGCTCTGTGGAATTTGCAAAAAAATATAAGGTGCCGGTGCGGGTGCGTTCCACCTTCACAGACAATCCCGGCACCTTGGTAACTCAGGAGGATTCAACCATGGAAGCCGTTCTTGTTTCCGGCATTGCATACGACAAAGATCAAGCCCGCGTAACACTACAAGGCGTCCCCGATAACCCCGGCATCGCCGCTGCCATCTTTGGCCCCCTGTCGGAACATGGCATCCTTGTGGATATGATCATTCAAAACACAAGCCGCGATGGCATCACCGATATGACATTCACCGTCTCGCGCAAAGACTTACAGAAGACCTTGCAACTCACAGAAGAAATTTCTAATCAGGTCAAAGCTGCCGGCATCATCCATGATGTCAATGTCGCAAAAGTCTCTGCCATCGGCGTAGGCATGCGCAACCACTCCGGTGTCGCCGCCTCCGCGTTCGACGCGCTGCAAAAGGAAAATATCAACATCCTCATGATCAGCACCTCAGAAATTAAGGTCACTATCCTTATCGACGAGAAATATGTCGAACTCGCCGTGCGCGTCCTCCACGACCGCTTCGGCCTCGATTGGGACATAGGTCAGTAAATCTCGCATTTGTATTTGTTTT
>CAYJGA010000130.1:4284-6012 GCA_964369255.1 uncultured Desulfovibrionaceae bacterium | reverse complement strand
CTTATCGGCTTTACAGGCGGTAAAATGCTCGCCGACATCCGCGGCGGTGTTGTGGGAGCTGTTGCCACCTTTGGCGTCATCATGGGTTCGCCCGGAACGCCCATGCTCCTCGGAGCCATGATTGTGGGACCTTTAGGCGGCGCTGCCATCAAGGCTTTTGATAAAGCCGTTGACAAAAAAATCCCCGCCGGCTTTGAAATGCTGGTCAACAACTTCTCTTCCGGCATTATCGGCGTCATCGTCGCCATTGCTGCTTTTTTTGCCATTGGCCCCATGGTGGCGGCGGGCACAGCCATGCTCGGCGCAGGCGTCGGCTGGCTTGTGGACGTCGGCCTCTTGCCCCTCACTTCAATCCTCGTAGAGCCTGCCAAGGTACTCTTCCTTAATAATGCCATAAATCACGGCGTATTTACTCCACTTGGCGCGGAACAAGTGGCCACGGCGGGCAAGTCCATTTTCTTCATGATTGAATCAAACCCCGGCCCTGGCCTTGGCCTTCTGCTCGCCTATATGATGGTGGGTAAGGGGAGCGCCAAGAGCAGCGCACCGGGCGCCGCCATCATCCATTTCTTTGGCGGCATCCACGAAATATATTTCCCCTTTGTGCTCATGAACCCTGTCCTCATTTGCGCCCTCATTGCGGGCGGTGCTACGGGCGTGTTCACCATCAACGCCCTCGGCGGCGGTTTGACCGGTGTAGCAGCACCCGGAAGTATTTTTGCAGAACTGCTCATGACACCTTCCGGCGCATATTTCGCCAACATCACGGGCATTACTCTGTCCGCCGTTGTGACATTTGCCCTGTCCATCGTCCTTTTGAAAATGTTTGCCAAGGATGCTGAAGACGGTGAAGACAGTATGGAAGCTGCTGCCGCGCGCATGCAAGATATGAAGGCTCAAGCGAAGGGCACCGCAACGGAAGAAACAGCAAGCGCAACAGCTGTTGAGAGCCCCAAAGGGACGACAAATCAGCAACTGCGCGTGGTCAAGAAAATCATTTTTGCCTGCGACGCAGGCATGGGCAGCAGTGCCATGGGCGCCACAAAGCTGCGCAAAAAATTGCGCGACGCCGGATTTGAAGGGATTGAGGTGAAGCATTCGCCCGTCAGTGAAATTCCCGCCGATGCCGACGTTGTTGTGACCCACAACCAACTGAAAGAACGTGCAGCGCAAGCCAATCCCAAGGCGCACCTTGTGTTGATACATAACTTCTTGAATGCGCCTGAATATGACAAGCTCATCAGTGAGCTACAAGCTGAAGGAGGAGTCGTTTATGGAATCTTTTAAGTACACAATCAAGGACGAGCACGGCATCCACGCCCGTCCTGCAGGTCTCTTTGTGAAAGAGTTGCAGAAATTTTCCTGCGCCATATCCATCCAAAAGGGTGAGAAAAAAATTGATGGCAAGAAACTTTTTGCCCTCATGAGCCTCGCCGCCAAACAGGGTGACGAAATCACCTTTACCGCAGAAGGCGACGATGCAGCCGCTGCCTGCGCCATGGCCAAAGAATTTTTAGAAAATAATCTTTAGGAGATAACCAATGCTTAGAGCAGAAGATATTGTACTCAATCAGCCCATAGAGCCTAAGGATGATGTCATCCGCCGCTGCGGCGCCATGTTGCATAAAGCCGGAATTGTGGATGAAGCCTACATTGAAAGTATGGTGGCGCGTGACGCAAGCTTCTCCACCGCCATCGGCAACCTTATTGCTATCCCGCACGGTGAAA
>CAYJGA010000130.1:0-4238 GCA_964369255.1 uncultured Desulfovibrionaceae bacterium | reverse complement strand
CCGGATTAAGCGTCCTCACCTATCCCGACGGCCTTGACTGGGGTGGCGCTCCTGTGAAATTGGTCATCGGCATAGCGGCCTTGGGCGACGAACATTTGAGCATCCTTGAAAACATTGTGGAAGTGTTGGAGGATGAGAGTGATGTGGAGAAACTTGTGGCAGCCTCCAGTAAGGAAGAAATTCTTAAAATATTCATGGGACAATAGTATATTCACATGATTATAACTGTCACACTTAATCCTGCGCTGGACAAAACAGCCAGCATTGACCCCTTGGTGCCCGGCGGCCTTAATCGCATCCAAAAAAGTGAATTGGATGCCGGAGGCAAGGGCATCAATGTGTCGAAGCTCCTCAATGTCCTTGGTGGCACAAGCACGGCCACGGGCTTTGTGGGAGGCAGTACGGGCGATGCGCTTTTGCGCATGCTCGACGACTTGGCTCTGACGCACGACTTTGTGCGCGTGCAAGGGACGACCAGAATAAACCTCAAACTCCTTGATGTTGCCAACGGAATTACTGAAGTCAACGATCCGGGTGTTGTGGTCACAGAAGAGGAAGAGCATGCGCTTTTGCAAAAGCTCTTTGCCTTCATACCTGCCAAGAGCACGGAAGAGCGCGCATGCCTCTTCGTCCTTGCAGGCAGTATGCACGCAGGGGCAAGGCCGGACTGCTACAAAAACTTGACGCGTCAGCTCAAGGAAAGGGGCGCGCGCGTCTTTGTAGATGCAGACGGGAAAGCCTTTGCTGAAGCGCTCTTGGCTTCACCGGATTTTGTGAAGCCAAACAAGGAAGAGTTGTTGCGTCATTTTGGGCATGACAGTGCCACGCCTGTGACCCATGACGAACTCATTGCCCTGTGTAAAAGGCTTATTGACGAACACGGCGTAGGCCTTGTGGCTCTTTCGCTTGGCGCGGAAGGCGCCATCTTTGTCGATAAGGAACAGTGTGTTGTGGCACCTGTGCTTTCCGTCACTGTGTCGTCCACTGTGGGCGCAGGGGACAGTATGGTGGGCGCTGTGGCATATGCCTTTGCACAGAACTATAGCTTTGAAGAAACCGTCCGACTTGCCATGGCATGCAGCGCCGGCGCTGTCACCACAGAAGGCACGAAGGCGCCGTCCCTTGACTGCATCAACACATTGTTGCGTCAAGTGACATTCGAATATAAATAGAGCTTTAAACGAAAAGTTGAGAACAAAGCATTATGGGAACCATGACGAAAGCGGTCCGCATGTACGGGGCCAATGATTTGCGTCTGGAAGAGTTTGAGCTTCCAGAGATTAAAGATGACGAAATCTTAGTAAAAATTATCAGCGACAGCATTTGCATGTCCACATATAAGCTCCTAGGACAGGGCAAGGCGCACAAGCGTTGCCCACAAAATGTGGACACAAACCCCATCATCATCGGGCATGAATTTGCCGGAGATATTGTGCAAGTGGGCAAGAAGTGGCAGCATGAATTTAAAGTAGGGGAGAAGTTCGCCCTGCAACCTGCGTTGAACTACAAAGGGAGCCTTGCGTCGCCGGGCTACTCCTACGAGTTTTTCGGGGGCGCTGCCACCTATTGTATTATTCCTCAGGAAGTGATGGAAATTGGCTGTCTCCTTCATTACAGCGGCGAAGCCTACTTTGACGCCTCTCTTGGCGAGCCCATGAGCTGCATCATCGGCGGCTACAATATCATGTATCATACAAATAAACAGAACTATGACCATGCCATGGGCATCAAGGAAGGCGGCAATGTGCTCATCCTAGGTGGCTGCGGCCCCATGGGATTGGGTGCCATTGAGTATCCTCTTGTGGCCGGCAACAGACCTGCGCGCGTTGTTGTGACAGACGTAGACGATGCCCGCATTGCCCGCGCAAAGGAACTTATTACGCCGGAATTTGCCAAGGAAAGGGGGGTGGAGCTTGTCTACATCAACCCTGTCAACAGCCCTGATATTTATAAGGAACTGCTCGACATCAGCCAAGGCAAGGGCTACGACGATGTGTTTGTGTACGCGCCCATCAAGGAATTGGCAGAGCTTGGCGACAAGCTCATGGCCTTTGACGGCTGCATGAACTTCTTTGCAGGCCCCTCCAACGCAGACTTTACAGCAAATATTAACCTCTATAATTGTCACTATATGTCCACCCATATATTGGGCAGTACAGGCGGCAACACAGAGGATTTAAAGGAAGCTATTAAACTCTCTGAAGAAGGCAAGCTGCATACCTCTGTGATGGTGAGTCATATTTGCGGCCTTGACGGCGTGGCAGAGACCACAGCGACCCTGCCAAATATCCGCGCCGGCAAGATTTTGAGCTATACGCCCATTAACATGCCCCTCACAGCCATTGAGGACTTTGAAGCACTCAGCAAGGGCGACACAGAGCTTGCCCCGCTTTTTGCGAAGCTGCACACAAGTGTGCAAGCGCACAAGGGCTTATGGAATGCTGAAGCGGAAAAAATTCTATTGACGCATTTTGGCGTGTGAGTTTCTACAGGTTGAAAGAATGTAGATTGTGTGCCGTGTGATTGCCTGTCCTATTGGCAGCCGCGGCACTTTTCATAAGAGTGAGGAAATATATGCAGCGACTTCAAGGCAAAGGGGTTTCTAGGGGCATCGCCATCGGGCGACTTTCATTTTCGGTGCAGTCAAGCTTGGCAGTGCCATTCAGCGCCGTCGACAACGTGGAAAACGAATTGGCACGCTTTGAAGCCTGTCGTCTCAACGCCATCGAACAGCTTGGTGTCTTAGCCGAGCAAACAAAGGAAAGTCTTGGCGAGGAAGGCGCCATGCTTTTTGAAGTGCACCAAATGATGCTGGACGACATGGACTTTCGCGACACCATAACAGGCACCATCAGCGAAAAAAAGGCCTGTGCGGAATACGCTGTGGGTCAGGCCGCCGCCCAATTTGCCGAAATGTTTTCCAGCATGGACGATTCCTACATGCAAGCACGCGCCGCCGATGTGGAAGACATTTCGCGCAGACTTTTGGAAGGTCTGCAAGGCAAATGTGCCCACAGTCCCTGTGCTGACGGAAGCCTTGGCACAGATGGCAAAGAACCGCTCATCCTCGCCGGAGTCGACTTTACGCCCAGCGAAACCGCACAGTGTGACCGCGCGCGTGTCTGCGCCCTTGTGACTGCCGCAGGCAGTCAAAATTCCCACACGGCGATTTTCTCGCGCATCCTTGGTATTCCTGCCATCATCGGCCTGAATGACGCGCTCCACGAAGGCCTCAACGGCCTGCTTGCTGTGGTCGATGGCAGCACGGGCGAACTGCTCGTTGACCCCGACGAAGCCACTCTCGCGATCATGCGCGAGAAAAAAGCGCACCTTGAGCAAGACGCCCAGCGCCTTGAGGCCTTCCGTGGCAAGAAAACTGTCACATCCACAGGCAAGCCCATGAAGCTTTATGCCAACATAGGCTCAAGCATCGACGTGGACGCCGTTGTCAATAATGACGCCGAAGGCATAGGCCTCTTCCGCAGTGAATTTCTCTATCTTGAGAGCGACGACTACCCCTCCGAACAGGTACAATACGAGGCCTATAGCCACGTCGCACGGAAAATGGGTGACAAGCAAGTAGTCATCCGCACGCTTGACATTGGCGCGGATAAGCAAGCCTCGTATTTTAATCTGCCCCACGAAGAAAATCCTGCCCTTGGCATGCGCGCCATCCGCATCTGTTTGACGCGTCCCGACATGTTCAAAACACAGCTACGCGCCCTCTATCGCGCGGCCTGTCATGGCAATATCCTTATCATGCTTCCCATGATTACAGGTCTTACGGAAATACGCAGAGCCAAAGCGCTCATGACAGAGGTAAAGGCAGAACTGACAGCGGAGAACATTCCGTTCAAGGGCGACATTCCTGTGGGTATCATGATTGAAACGCCCGCCGCCGCCATCATGAGCGATGTCCTCGCGCAAGAAGTGGACTTCTTCAGCATGGGTACCAATGACCTCACCCAGTACACCCTCGCCATAGACAGGCAGAACGAGAGCATCGCTGAATTTTGTAATATCCACGACGACGCCATTTTGCGACTCATTGAGATGGTCTGTACAAATGCCCACAAGCATGGCATATGGGCGGGCATTTGCGGCGAACTCGCCGCTGATACAAATCTGACAGAATTTTTTGTCAAAGTCGGTGTGGACGAACTCTCTGTCAGTCCTGCGGATATTCTGCCCTTACGCGAAAAAATCAGCTTGATATAACACGCGCAACAATTTATATA
>CAYJGA010000129.1:0-6014 GCA_964369255.1 uncultured Desulfovibrionaceae bacterium | reverse complement strand
ATACTTTTAGTGTTGACAAGAAATAGTGCTTTGTGAAGTCTAAAAGTTCTTTTTGTTTTTTCTGAAAGGCTTGTAGGGGAAAGCTTTTTTTCCTAAAAAAAGTTTCCCCCACAAGAAAAAAAACTTAAAAAAGTCTTCCCCTTATTGCGTTGTATTGGCACCTTGCATAAAGTTTTGCAAGTCGCGGGACACTTCAAATGTGCTCAATTCTGTGGCTGCCGCCGCCGCAAAGGGTGAGTCTGGATAGCCAGTGGTGATAAGCTCTAAGAGCATTTTTGCCCTGTCATCATTGCCGAGCTTGCGATAGAGGCGCGCTTCACGGAAACGCAAGCCGGGATATTCTGGCGAACCTTCAGGAACGTATTGATTATAACGCTCCACCCACTCTAATGCTTCGGGGATGCGGTTTGCCACTTCTGTGATGTCCATGAGGGAACCCATGGCTTCCTTGATGCGCTCATTGTCTGCACGATCGGAGCGCTCTTCATGGAGCTGTTCAAAGAGTTCCAATGTTTTCACATTATAGGCATACGATTCCTTAATGTCCTTACGCTCCTCGGCATTTTTGGCCAAAAAGTAATTTGCATAGGCTTTTTGGTACAGAGGGATGGTAGAATTTTCCGCCAAGGGCTTCCAGAGCTTCAAAGCTTTATCCTTGAGACCAAGGTTTTCAGAGGACAGCGCCAATGCGTAATCAAGCTGACCGCGCATGGCCTCTGTCATTTCCCAATCCTTCACCATCTCCCCAAGGTCAAGCATG
Organism: uncultured Desulfovibrionaceae bacterium; assembly: GCA_964369255.1. Taxonomy (GTDB): domain Bacteria; phylum Desulfobacterota; class Desulfovibrionia; order Desulfovibrionales; family Desulfovibrionaceae; genus CAYJAD01. The sequence continues at coordinate 5,254 of CAYJGA010000129.1, read as the reverse complement.
CCATTCCAGTTGCCGCTCTCTAAATATTTGTTGAAGTAGAGGGCAAAGGTGGGGTCGCTGTAACGCGGATGCTTTGGTGTCTTCAAAAAGTCCGCGAGCATTTCCATGGCCTTTTCGTCCTCCCCGCGCTCCAAGTAGCCACGCCCAAGGGCATTGCGCAAGTCGGGGTCAATGTCACCGTAGCGCTGACGAATGAGGGGGAAGCCATCCCAAAGAATGAGGATGCGCCCATAATTTTCTTCAGCTAAGGCATTCTTCATGTCGGCCATAAAGCCGCGCATGATGACATCTCTGGCCAATTCCACATCGTCATTTTCTGGATGCAAGTCAATGAAGTCCGCTGCCGCACCCATGGCGTCCGTGTATTGCTTATCCCACAGCTGCCATAAGGTGTACTTCAATTCGGACGTAATTGAACGTTCGTCTTCGGGCCAATCTTTTTGCAAATCCTTATAAACCACTTGTGGCAGAGGCTTGCCGGGATTTTCAAAGACGGCAAACATTTCTTCTAAGGTGAGTGGGCTGTCATGGATGCCGCGCTCAGATTGGCGCAACAGTGCGATGGCAGCGCCGCGTGTATTCGGAAAGGACTCTTGAATAGTTTTGAATACTTCGGCAGCCTCATTCATCATGTTTAGCTCAATATAAATGTCACCGATGGTGGCAAGGACTAAGTCATTGCGCTTATGGTCAGGGTCAAGGTTGTAGAGCAGCCAGTATTGGTCAAGGGCGCCCTTTTTATTGCCGAGTTTATAATCAATCTCTGCGAGATACAAGAGGTATTCCGGGTCTTCAATGTAGTGTCGTGCCCAGCGCTTGCTCGCAAAGTCAGCAAAGACTGATGCTTCTTTGTATTCCTTGTTCTTTGTTAATGCCTTCACATAGCCCACCGTCGCCTTCTCTAATGCAGACGCATCAGGATACTCTTGGACGATTGACTTGAAGTTTTTTGCTGCATCGGCATAGAGCCCGCTTTCAAACTGCGCTTCGCCAAGTTGATAGAAGGCTGTTGGAACATTCATATCGTAGGGGAAACGTCGTTTGAGAGCCTTGAAATACGCGTCTGCTTCGGGGAAGTTTTTGACGCCCAAGTTTGCAAGTCCCAAACGATAGAGGGCATCAGGTACGCGTGCAGAGCGCAAGTTGGCGTTCATGGCCTCGTTCGTTGTAGTGACTATGGGGTCAAAGCCTTCTAAGGGCTTATCCTTATAAACCATCGCTGTGGCGTCGCTGATGTGGTATAAAACCTGTTCGCGCATGGCCTTTGGAATTGTCGGAATTGCTTTCAGCTGTTCTAAAATGGGCAAGGCTTCACGATACTTTTGTGTATCCATGAGGGAGTTTGCTTCTGCAAAAAGCTGGTCTGGATCTGCGGGCTTGGGTATCACATTGCCTTGCTCGTCATGATAGACGACGGGGCGCTCATCCCCTGCTTCGCCTTCTTGACCGGGGACGGGCGCCACAGCTTGGCGCACACCTTCCGCACTGCCTTCTTCACCAATGTCATCTTGCGCTGTTTGCGCGGGGTCAGGTGTCGATGTAGGCACTGGCAAGTCAGGAGTCGTAGGCACGGCCTCTGTCGTCGATGGTGCGATAGGTGGCATAAGAGACGGATCGGGCGCTGCTGTCGACGGTGCAATCGGTGGCATGAGAGACGGGTCAGGTGCGCCCGTTTGCGTAGGCGCTGTCGTTGGTGCAGTCGTCGGGGATGTAGCGGGCGCAATTTGAGGCATAATGGACGGGTCAGGTGTCGTCGTCGCCTGTGGTATTACATTTGGTGTAATTGGAGGCATAATGGACGGGTCTACAGTGGACGACTCTGTAGCGGGAGGCGACATGCTTGCGTCGCCTGCCGGAGTGCCTTGCTCAGAAGGTGGCAGAAGAGACGGGTCAGCCTGACTTGGTAAATATGTCCCTAAAGACTCTTCTCTCGGCCATGCCTCAGGACCGCCTCTGTTGACGCGTCCTGTCAGCTCCTGCGGTGTGACAGTGGCGCCGCGCGTAAGGGCTGCCATGAGTGTTTCGGGGTCGCCAAGGCTTGCGGCGGGGTTCGTACTTGCCGCATGTGCTTGATTTGGGGTGACAAAGTCAAGGCCAGAGGAAGGCGACGCCTCAGCAACGAGGTATGCTTCCTTTCTTTTAGACTCCGGAGGCAGCGCTGGCATTTGTGTCTGCGGGGCAGCTGGTTGCGGTGAGTGTCCTGCAGGTGCTTGGGCGGGCAGCTGTGCAGGTATGTTCTGCACAGGTGGCGCAACTGGAATAGGCGCGACAGGCTGCTGTTGTACATTTTGTGGAATTGGTGCTGGTGCAGTTGGGGGCGTCACTGTTGTAGGCGCTGCTATCGTAGGAGGCACAGCCCCCGGCGCTATCCCTTGTGTTCCCACAGGCGCAAGAGTGCCATCAGGGCGCCAGCGCGCTCCTAAGGGGTCAGGGAAAACGTCTATGATGACTTCTGTGGGAGCTGTTTGACGAGCCATAAATCCAAAGGCGGAATTTTGAACTTGCAACAAAAGGCCGCCCTCGTAATTTTGGAGACCCAAGACGAGAGTGTTCGCAGCAGGCGCTGCGCCTTGCAAGACAAGTGCGCCGGGATTGACTGGAATGAGCACAGAGTGTTGACCAATGCGCTTTGCCTTGATGACGCCATTCTTTTTGTCTCCCAACGATTGCGCAGCGTCAAGGCGCACCACAAGGCGTTCACCTGAGCCGTTCTTTTGCCAATGCCATGACGCCGCAAAAACGCCATTTGGGCTGAACATCATGAAAGCCATGAGCATAAGAGCCATGAGCATGTGCGTTTTGTGCGCGCAGAGAAGAGACCGCATGTGGGTATGGGATACTTTTAACATCATAAGTTTTTCCGTGCAAAAAATATTCCACGCATGGCAGAAGTTATATTAATTGTTTTTCTTTTTTAACTTTTCTATCAATGTGGTTCGTTTAATCCTGAGTAATTCGGCTGCTTGATTTTTGACACCTTCCGCTTTTTCCAGCGCTTCATCAAGCAATCGTTCTTCCACAGCATCGAGAAATTCCTTTAAACCCATGTCAAAGTCTTGCAAATGCGTGAGGGAAGGCCACACAAAGCCTTGAGCAACGCCTTCTTGTCCTTGGGGGGAAGGGGGCGGGGGTGCTGTCAGAGTATTGTCATTTGTCTGTGTGCGGGGACGACTTTCGACAAAACTCATCTCTTCTTGCAGTGGAGGTAGTTCTGGCAAATCGTCAAGAGAACCAACAGCATCAAGAATTTTTTGCGGAAGGTCTTCTACTTCGATGGCCGGGCCATCAGCGAGGATGCTGAGACGTTCCATGAAGTTTTCAAGTTCGCGCACATTGCCCGGCCATGGATATGCGGATAAAATGCGCGCCGTGAGTGGGGTGAGTTCAAGCAGAGGTCTTTTTTTCTTTTCGCAAAAGCGTTTGAGGAAGTGCTGCACGAGCAGAAGGGCATCGCCTCCACGCTCGCGTAAGGGGGGCAAATGCAAAGGAATAACATTGAGCCTGTAGTATAAGTCTTCCCGAAAGCGCCCGAGCGCCACTTCTTGTTCAAGGTCGCGGTTGGTGGCTGCAACAATGCGCACATCCACATGCTTAATGCCAGTGCCACCCACTCTTTCAATTTCTTTTTCTTGCAAGACCCGCAGAATTTTTACTTGAAGGCTTAATTCCATTTCCCCAATTTCGTCGAGGAAAATTGTGCCGCCATCGGCAAGTTCAAAGCGCCCCGGCCTGGAACGTATGGCGTGAGTAAAGGCGCCCTTCTCATGACCAAAGAGTTCGGATTCAAGTAATTCCTTGGGAATAGCGCCGCAGTTGATGGGAACAAAGGGTTTGTCTGTGCGTTCACTGCATGTGTGCAATGCGCGAACAAGAAGTTCTTTGCCTGTTCCCGATTCCCCTGTCACAAGGACTGTGCTGTCGGTGGGGGCTACCTTCATGAGAACGCGAAAAACTTCAGCTAATGTTGTACTTTGACCTATAATCCCACTGTCTTTCCAATCCATGTTTTTCTCCCTGTAATTCGAGCATCCACATTAACGACAGGTTTCTATAGACTGTCAATACACTGACACTCAAAAAAAAGCCAGTAGAAATATGCATTATTTTAAAAAAAGAAAAAATGTTTGATTTATAAAAGAAAAAAAGACGAGAAATGTTTTGAGAAAAGCAAAAAAATGAGTGCTCTTGCCAGGGCACAAGAGGCACCCAAGGCAAGTATGCACTCATCTCTCGGTAAGGGCATGATGACGCTCGAAATGAGACAACACATTCGTGCCCATATCGACAGTACGTTAAAGGCGTGAAACTCTACGGCTGAAAGGCTTTCATGGCTTCCACAGTAGTTGCCAGCACTTTTCTGAGTTCGGCAATAGCTGGTTCAACACCAGTGCCATCTTTCAGAGCCGTTTCAAGGATTCTACCTGTTTCAGCAAGAGCTTCTGCGCCAAGGTTTGCAGCAGTGCCTTTGATAGTGTGCGCCTGCATTTGAGCATCATCAAGATTGCCTGCAGCGAGAGCAGCTTCCAATTTTTCTGGCGCGTCGCCAAGGCTATCTGCAAAACGTCCTAAAAGTTTAGCATACAAGCCGCGATTATTCACAACTCGCGCCACACCATCTTGCCAGTTCAAGATCTCGTGAGCCATTCCTTCCTCCCAATTGTATGTCATATTAGCTAAACAATGTAAAAAAAGCATATCAAGAGTTACGTTCATGCAAACGTATCGGGGAGCATACACATATTATTCGCAAGATGCAAGGGGCAAGGCGGGGCTAGAACATTTTTTTTCAAAGAGAGGAAGTCTCTGTCTATTTATACATAATATAAAGAGAAAAAATAAAATTTGCGCTGTGTGATTGCTAGAAACAAGGCGTCTCATGGAAAAATGCCGCCGTATGAAATGGAAAAATTGCCCAGCGCGCCCTCGCCCCTACGAATAATGTCCCAGCACCGTCCCCCGCACGGTCTTTGAAGCGTGGCAGGCACAGTGCTTTTGCAGCATTCACCGTCAACATGCGCAAAAGCGCATTCCATGGCAGTGAATGGTGCTCATGCAGGAATTGCGCTTCATGCCACACATTCACGTCGTCATTGGAGCTGAGGCCGTCTGTACCAAGGCAGAGGTTAATGGGGAGCTGTGTATATTCATGTATGGGGGGCATGCCGACCCCAATGTATTGATTGGATCGCGGACAAAGACACACAGAGACACCTTGATGTGCCAAGAGTGCTTGTTCTTTCTTTGTCGTGTGAAC
>CAYJGA010000128.1:0-6051 GCA_964369255.1 uncultured Desulfovibrionaceae bacterium | reverse complement strand
GCCTTCATGCAGAACGCTGGCTACATGCATCTGACCGCCAAGCAATTCTACGAGGCTTTTACTAATACTTAAACCTAAACCTGTGCCACCATATTTGCGCGTCGTGGTGCCATCTGCTTGGGAGAAAGAATCAAAGATTTTTTCTTGGTGTTCAGGAGCGATGCCAATGCCCGTATCGTGGACGGCCACATGCAGCAGCAGGTTACTGTCGTGCCTTTCAAGCAAGGATATATGCATGCACACGTCGCCTCTGCTTGTAAATTTTATAGCATTTGAACAGAGGTTGATGCATATTTGTGAAAAACGTAAAGGGTCGCTGTAAATAATGTCCGGAACATCATCATTCACACGCAAGATGAGGGCAAGTCCTTTTTCATCACATTTTTCTTGCAGTATATCGCGAATGGAGGCGAGTATGCCAGAAATGCGGAACGTGACATTGTTAATATCGAGCTTTTTCGCTTCAATTTTTGAGAAGTCCAATATGTCATTGATAACGCCGAGCAATGTTTGTGCGGCGGTGTTGATGCGCAGCAAGAATTCTTTTTGCTTTTCGTTGGGATCTGCCTTGAGGGCAAGGTGTGTCATGCCAAGGATGCCATTCATAGGTGTACGAATTTCGTGGCTCATGCATGCCAAAAAATCCCCCTTGGCCTTGGTGGCTTCCTCAGAGCGTAAAATCATGTCCTTTAATTTTATGACCATTGTTTCTAAACTCAAAGCAAGGCGACCCAACTCGTCCTTCCGGTGTACGTGAATCCCCGCGTCTTCTTTGCCTTCAGTAACAGCTTTGGCAAAGTCACTTAATTGAGAAATATCGCGCGTAATGGGAATAGTGAGTACGAATAAAAAGGCTGTGACGATAATGACAGCGATGATATTTGTTGCAAATGTCGTATTGCGTAAATTTGTGCTTGCTTCTGACATGAAGGCACCGTGTGCCGCCGCAATAACATAAATATCTGTTTGGGGGACGTTGAAAAATCCTAGAGAATATTCTTCCCCTTTCACGGCAATATGGAGCACCCCTGAAGGGCGCGCACGCATATGCTCAATCCATGAGTCGTCCACAAGAGCGATAAGCTCATTGACATCAATGTCCCCGTCTTGTGCAATATGCATCACTCCATTGTTTTGAATGGAAATAACAGAGGGAGCGATGCCTTGATGGGGAACAGTTTGCAGCGCAAGCTGAGAAATTTTTTCAATATTAAGGGTGCTTACCAATGCGCCATTATGTCCGTTGTAAACAATTTCAAGGAAGAGTGGCACTACAACTCGTTGAATTTTTTTACTATATAGTGTTGAACCCACTGTATATCCACTTTTTTGCATAGCTGCTTGAAAGGGCACGCTTCCCGTTCCGTGCTGTACATCAAGGGCTTTTGGGGGTGTGCCTAATATATATTCTCCCTTGTGGTTAACCACATAAAAAGCGTCATAATACCCGTATGCAAGGAGGAGCCTTTCGTAAAATGCCGCAAATTGGGCACGCTTGACAGCGTCTTGCGGATTTTCTTGGCTGGCAGGAGGAAATTCCACAGATTGTAAAACACCCGGAAAGGAAGCTACCATGACCATATCTCTTCCGGCTTGACGAAATTGGGTGGAAATATTTTCACCAATATTTTGAGCCACACCCTGTAAACGAGTTTCTTGAACAGACTGTACAACAGTCGAAAAGTTAAACAAGGTAAACATAGTAGAAAGAGTAAAGGTGATGACAAGAATAAGAACGATGGACAAGGGCAATTTGACTTTTAGGCTGAGTGCGGAATGAGTAAGTGTCTTCATAAAAATCTCTTTCTGTAATGCATGATAAAATCTTGCTTTTTATATCGTCTTTTGGTGCAAATGCCACAACACGATATGGAAAAGCTTTCTTTTCGACAGCCTGCTCAATACGGGCGAGCTGCCAAGAAGCGCAAAAAGCCACGGCGCGCGTCAGCGATGTGCGCTTTTATCGTTAAGAAAGCAGATTGCACTTTTTTAACGGACTGTCAAGCGTGCCTTCTAAGAAGGTATGGCCTTTTGCCTCAAGGGCTTGACAGCATTGCCACATGGCTGCGCCGTGGTCATATCCAAGGAGATGACCAATGCCATGAGCAAGGAGGCGTATTGCGTGTTCCAGAGCAGTTTGACCGTACAGGAGGCATTCGCGTTGCAGTGTATCAATGGAGAGCATGAGGATATGCGGAATATCTTCGTTTGCAGCAGTGTTTGCGCAGAAACTTGCAGGGAATGATAAAATATTTGTAGGGCTTTGGCAGTGCATGTGGGTGAGGTTTTCCTCTATGATGCGCGCGTCCCGCACAAGATGCAATGTCAGTGCGTGCATGGAGGAGCCTTCAAGCATCGCATAAAGGAGTTTTTTGAGTGTGCGTAAGGGCACAGGACATTGTGCTGTGCAAAACGCTGAGTCACTGTGTACAAAAATCTCTGGAGCTGTCTGCATAATCATGATATTCGAGGTGCTTTTGCTGCTGTTGCGCTCTTGCTTGCGTGTCCCTTGTTGGGTGCATGCTTTGCATTATCCCTTGTCGCGTCTTTTACGTTCTCCTTTGTGGGATCCTTTGTTCCCGCAGGTGGGTAAGCGATGCGTTGATGGAAAATACCTGTTAAAATGCGCAAGAAGTGATCGCTGATTTTACTCAAATCCTTAAATGTCAGTTCAGATTCATCAAGCTGACCCTCTGCAAAAATACCTTTAATGATGGTGTTGATATGACTTTTTAGGCGCGCCGGAGTTGGGTCTGTGAGCGTTCTGCACGACGCTTCCACAGAGTCAGCGAGCATTAAAATGGCGGCCTCGCGCGTCTGCGGGCGTGGCCCTGCATAGCAGAAATCTGATTCACGGGGATTTTCACCAAGATTGATGGCTTTTTGATAGAAAAATCGTATGACACGGGTTCCGTGATGCTGTTGGATAATATCACAAATTTCTTCACCAAGCTTATTTTTTTCCGCCAGTTCTGTCCCTTTTTTGACATGCGCCGTCAGAATAAGAGCACTCATGGACGGTGCGAGTTTGTCGTGTTTATTTCGCCCGCCAAACTGATTTTCTATGAAGTATTCCGGATGCATGAGCTTACCCACATCATGATAGAGGGCGCCCACCTTACACAAAAGACTGTTGGCTCCTATGGCCTTGGCGCCGGCCTCCACCATGTTGGCCACCACAAGGGAGTGATGATAGGTGCCCGGCATGGTCATCATCATCTGCTGCATGAGGGGTTGCTCAAGGCTCATGAGTTCCATGAGTCGGAAGCGTGTCGTGTAGCCGAATATAATTTCAAGGACAGGGCCAAAGGCGAAGAGGATGAGCAGGGACAACAAGCTATTACCAAGAACACATGCTATTTGAATGGGATACAGTGCAATGTCAGTCTGTGATATGAGCGCCGACGCAAACCAGAAGAGAAGCTGACCAAGAGCAAGAGGAAAGAAACTTGCTACGACATCTTGTCTGTTTTGGGCGCGGGTCACAAGTAAGGTGGTGAGCATTCCGCTCAAAAAGTAATAGAAAAAGAGGTAAATATCGCCTTGCAGCATGACTGTCGTAAAAAGCGCAAGTAAGATGCCCATGGTGCAGTAGCGACGGGCGGCGAAAACCATGGTCACAAGCCCTACAACACCGGCGACAGGGAAGGCAAGCGCAAGAGAGACAGGCAGCTCCCCTGTTTCGTGTAAAAATACATGGAGAGTTTTTGCAAGCAAGGTTGAGCCGGTCAGCAACAGTGCCATAAGGAGATAATCCTTACAGCGGAGCGGCGTGCCCGTCCTGCCACTGGGGGCGATAAAAAGCCCCATGGCAACAACAATGCTCAAGAGAAAAAGCCCCATAGAGAAAGGCCAGTGGAGCCACGCCCCTGTGGCATTGTAAATGGCTTGGAGCTTGACTTGCTGCGTTTCCGAAACAATATCTCCCTTTCGCACGACAATTTCACCTTTATGCAGGGTGTAAAATGTCGGCTCCACATGCGCAACAACGGCCTCGGCTCTTTCCTGTGTTGCCTCCTTGTTGAATGAGAGGGAGGCAGGCATAAGGGCGGAGATGAGTATGGTCAGTGCGCGTGTTGCGGGTCTGTCAAGGGTTTCGTCGTTACGAAGGGAGGAGCTTAAACTCACAAGGGAAGATTGTACATCGGGCAGTGTTGTAATGTCTGGACGCAATATTTCGTTGCCCGTTTCCTGAATGCGAATAATAACACCCGCCTCACCCACACGCGCAGCACGCACGCCGCCCACAAGGCCGCCGTACATCATGGTGCGTATGCGGGGCAAAAGGGCGTCTACTAAGTATTTTTGCACACTTGGGCGCGTAAGCTGGGCGACAATATCCCCCGCAACTTCCGGCGTCAATAATTCTTCCAAGTGTGTGATGGCAACATATTCGCCGACTGTACTATGGCCATTTATTTCGCCTAAAAGTGTGAGAACTTGGTCGTTAAAGTCCTCATAGGCGGCATAGCTCAAGTCATAGATGAGGGGCTGTGCATTGCGTAATTGTTCACGCCGGATACTTGTCGCCACCATGTCCTCCACTAAGAGGTCACGCGGCGCCAGAACGTCGGCGTCGGCCACGGTGCCGGCGGTATAAAATTGAGGAACGTACTTAAAATCAATCCCTGCAACAATGGAAAGTGTGAGGAGAGACAAGAGCAATACAGCAAGGCCGCGCCCAATATGGTGTTGCACGATGCAACATTTGAGCATGCGAAAAAGAGACTGTGTCGTATTAGGGCGCAGTGTTGTATGTGTCATAAGCAGCCACTATGGCGCCGACAAGAGGATGTCGCACCACGTCTTTTTCTGAAAAGGTATGGAATGCAATACCTTTTACATTTGCTAGTACACGCACCGCCTGCGCAAGACCAGATCGCGACGCCGGCCCTTCATCACCCCATTGCGCAGGCAAGTCTATTTGTGTCATGTCACCTGTAATAACCGCACGGGAACCAAAACCAAGACGCGTCAAAAACATTTTCATTTGTTCGGGTGTGGTATTTTGTGCTTCATCTAAAATGATAAAAGAATTGTTGAGCGTGCGCCCGCGCATAAATGCCAGTGGCGCCACTTCAATAATACCTGTTTCTAGCATGGATGCGACCTTTGGCTGAGGCAGCATATCATAGAGCGCGTCGTACAGCGGGCGCAAGTAGGGATTGACCTTTTCTGCCAAATCGCCGGGCAAGAACCCAAGGCGCTCCCCTGCTTCCACAGCCGGCCTTGTGAGCACGATTTTTTTCACCCTGTGTTGTTGCAACATGGACAGCGCCATAGCCACTGCAAGATAGGTTTTGCCTGTACCTGCAGGTCCCAAAGAAAAGGCCATTTCATGAGATACCAAGGCCTCATGATAAGCTTTTTGTGCCATATTCTTCGCGGTGATGGTTTTTCGTGCTGCTGCCACAAAGACAGTTTCCTTATAAACTTGTCGCAGGGAAACGTCGGGCGCCTCTTCAAGCATAGTATAGGCTCTTGCGATGTCGTGGCGGCTAAAATATTTACCTTGTTGTATTTCGCCGTAAAGTTGCACGAAAAGATTACAAAGGCGCTTTAATATACGAGCGTCAGTGGTCTTCACAGTGACGCTGGCGCCGCGAGAAAAAATGTCCGCACCACTTGCTTTAGCAAGGGTGTCTAAATGGACATTGTGCGGCCCAAAAAGAGCGTTGGCCAATGCGGGGTCTTCAAATTCGACCGTTTCAAAAAGAGTGACGTTTTCTGCCATATCTGTGTACTAACTCCTTTTATATGTTTTGTCTATGCTTTTTTCACAGTGCTGCAATTTGTCGTGTTGGCCTACTTCTTGCTTGTTTTGTGCATAATGTCCAAGTGAATGTTTTTAAGCATATGTAAACATAATGCTTTATTTTAATACGGCAAAAAAGTCCCCTTGGGATGTATGAGGTGAACCATGAGTGTGTCGAGCGTAAGCGGGAGCAGTTATTCTGCCTATATGTATCAGTGGAAAAATCAAAGTTTACAGGGCTCTACTGTAAATTCACAAGCAAGCCAAAGCGCCACTTCTGCGTACAGCTACAATGG
>CAYJGA010000127.1:0-6058 GCA_964369255.1 uncultured Desulfovibrionaceae bacterium | reverse complement strand
AAGACGATTTTGAAGATCAAGAATCTTCGTTGGGGTTCAATCGTATGCGCAACAAGCTTTCTTTTGAACGTCTTGTTGCCATGGGGGCTTCTATGGGCATGCGTAATCCCCTGTTTTTATGCCATGACCAAGCGGCAAAGGCCACCACACGCATTGAGGGGAAGGAGTACTTGAACTTTTCCACCTATGACTATTTGGATCTCAACGCGCACCCCGAAATTACTGCTGCTGTGGCAGAGGCCGCACGCGTTTTTGGCACATCCGCCGGCGCAAGTCGCCTTGTAGGGGGTGAGCGTCCTCCGCATCGTGAACTGGAAGAAGCACTTGCCAAATTTTATGATGTAGAAGACTGTATCATTTATGTCAGTGGACATGCAACAAATGTGTCCACATTGGGCTTTTTATATGGCCCGCGTGACGTGATTTTGCACGATAACTTGGCGCATAATTCCCTGTTGCAAGGGGCGCGCTTGTCCGGTGCAACACGCATTTCTTATCCGCATAATGACAATGACGCCTTGGAAAAAATTTTACAAGAGCGCCGCTCTGAATTTCGTCGCGCCGTTATTGTGACGGAAGGCCTGTTCAGCATGGATGGCAACCTTCCCGACCTGCCACGCATCGTAGAATTGAAAAAGAAATATAACTGTATGTTGCTGGTGGATGAAGCGCACTCCTTAGGGACGCTTGGCGCCACAGGACGCGGTGCGCGTGAGCATTTTAATATTGACCCGAAGGATGTCGATATGTGGATGAGCACGCTGAGTAAATCTTTCTGTGGGTGCGGTGGCTTTATTGCAGGCAGCAAAGAGCTGATTGATTATTTAAAGTATGGTTCGCCCGGTTTTGTGTTCAGCGTGGGCATGTCTCCTGTGCTTGCTGTGGCATGCAAGACGGCGCTCGATCTTATTTTGCGTGAACCGGAGCGCGTTCATAAATTACAGCATATCAGTAAATACTTCTTGGATTATGCCAAGAGCCTCGGCCTTGATACGGGTGTTGCGCAAGGTTACGCCAATGTACCTGTAATCGTGGGCGACTCCATGACAGCAGGATTTATGGCAAATGCCTTGTTTAACAAGGGCATTTATGCCATGCCCATTACCTTCCCCGCAGTGAAGGAAGGCACAGCACGCTTGCGTTTCTTCTTGTCCGCAGCGCATTCGGAAGAGGATGTGCGCAGGGCGCTTGATGTGACTGCCGAGGAATTGCCACGCGTGACAGAGATGACAGCGCGACTCGCGGCGGAGTATGCGGCAAATCAGCAGTAAGTTTCATAGAACTTTTCCTCTTTGTGAGTGAGAAAGGCTTCCGCATGCGGAAGCCTTTTTTATTGTCGCATGCAATGCAGAATATATATTGTTTTTGTATGGGATTTTTATTGCTTTTATATTGTGTTTGTCATGTGTAAGTCTAGAGAATAAATGAGGAAAATTTTGCATTCCTGTTTTTTTTGTGATAGGGTGCGTCTTGCCTTTGTGCATATGTGTTTCGGAAAAAATTGCTTCATGACTGATGAGGCGTACAGAGGGCTGTCATGTCGGCGTGTTATGATTGCGTGATTTTGCTCCATTTCACTCCTTTGTGAAAAAAATGCGACCTTTGCAAGCTCTATGTCTGCTCTTTGTCGCTACATGCGCTCTGTGTTGCACCATCTTTTTTGCTGGTACATTTTTTGCTTAATACATATACCTTTGTGGAAGGTTAGTCATATACACCTTGCGCATTGTGTACGATCACTGGAAAGCGTACGAAGTGCGTGCGGTGGGTGTGCACGTTGTGTGGCGAGTACACCGTGGAAGTGGTGCGCTGGGGTTCTTCAATAAAACCTTGGCCACTGCAATGAGTTGTTGTCTGTGCCCCTTTCCCCATGATTGGGGCACAGACAGCACTACTTGCAGGAAAAACTTTTCTGTCATGTACAGATTTCGTGCATGCATAGAAAAGCAAAGCAACTTTATGTTGTGGAGGGATACAATGTTGAAGCGACTTTGTATGAGTTTGGCGTTGATTATGCTTATAGCAGCGCCGGCAAGTGCTCAAAGTGTTGGCGGCTATGCCAGTGTTAAGTTTCTTGACTCCTATCAGACCCATTGGGGCGGCGGGATTTTGAGTAGTTCTCATTCGCAAAATACTGTGGGTGCGGCCTTTGCGCTGGGCTATGATTTCTTTGTCAATTCGGATTTTCCGGTTCGCGCAGAAGTGGAATATGCTGTGCGCACAGATTTTAACAGTGACAAGGACGTCCGTTTTGGCGGTGACAACTGGAACTCAGACCTTCGGTATAATGTGCAAACGCTCTTGGCAAATTTCTATTATGATTTTTACAATGAGTCAGAATTCACGCCCTACGTCAGCGGTGGCATCGGTGCGGCCTTTGTGACGGGGAAGATTGGTTTCACGCGAAATAATGGGAATGAAACGAGCAGAAGCATCCATGATACAAACTTTGCGTGGGCAGTGGGCGGCGGCGTTGGCTATATGTTGACAGACGCGGTCACCGCAGACCTTGGTTATCGTTACATGAATGTGGGCACATCAAGAACGCAAATGCAAGACAACGATCTGGACATCACAGGCAGCGCCCATGAGTTTACGCTTGGTTTGCGTTTTGGTTTTTAAGAGTCATTCGTGACATAAATACGTCTAAAAATATGAGGGGAACTTTTAAGAAAAAGTTCCCCTCATATTTTATTGAAAATCGCCGCTTACAGCGCTAACTATTTGGTTTTTAAATGTGCATGGGCTTTTGTTCCAAAAAAAGTTTCCCACACACAAGCATTTCAAAAAACAATCAACATGGCGTGGGACACTACCCCGCATAGTCCTCGTTATTATGGGAGAATTTATGAAAAGGCCCTTTTCCCTCTTTGATTGGAATCGCCCCTTTTTGCAAGATATATATGCATATCTGCGCCAAAATACAGAGGATTTACGACAGCACAGCCTCCTGATTTTACCCCATAAAAGGCCGCGTCGTTATATACTTGATATGCTTAAAAAAGATACGACTCTGTCGCGCCCCGTGCTCGTGCCACGCATGCTCACCGTTGCAGAATTTGTGCAATGTGTCCGACCGCATAGCAGCGGTTTACGCAGTGCTTCCCACCTTGATCGCATCCATCTCCTGCATGCCTGCGTGCGCAAGGCAGCTCATGAGGACGAAGGCGACGAGGGGAGCGGCGCTTTTGATATGAGTATTCGACAGCAGTTTTCTTCCATGAGCTTGGCGCATTTTTTGCCGTGGGGTACGCGTCTTGCGAGCCTTTTTGAAGAATATATGGTGCAAGACATTCCTGTGCAGAACATGCAACACACAGAAGGGGACGTGTCGGACAAGGCGGCTGCTCTTTTGTCGGCGCTCAAGCGTATTCATAATCATTATGTCGCCGCGCTCCATGAGCGCGCATGGACAACGCCCGGACTGGATGCGGCTGTTGCGGCGCAATATGTGCGTGAGCATGTCATGACAGGGAGCGTGACAGGGAGTGCGACAGGAACATCAGCAGTGTCACCAAGGCAGGGCGCCGCTTTTCCGTATATGGTGTGTCCAAGCGCAGAGCGCCATGTCTTTATTGTGGGCTTTTCCGCCCCCACTCGCACGGAGCATATTCTTTTCAAGGAGCTGTGGCACAGGGGTGCCCATGTCTGTCTGCATACGGACGCCGCCAGCGCCACAGCCACGCAGGTGAAGGACGTCCACTGGAGCTGTGCTGACCATGTGCGCTGGATGCTCGAATGGAAGGCGCAAGGACAGCTTGTGACGCAGGCAAAAGGATATGTAAAGCCTGTGTATCATTTTGTGGCAGGCTACGACTTGCACTCGCAGTTGCAGGAAGTGGAGACGCTCTTACGCACAGACGACAATGCTCAAAGTACAGCCCTTGTGCTGACAAATCCTGATGCGCTCATGCCCATGCTCCATCATGTGCCTCGTACGAGGCAAGGGGGGGCGGGCGAAGCGGAAGAAGTGATGGAGTTTAATATTTCCATGGGCTATCCGCTGAATAAGTCGCCTCTGATGACGCTTTTGGACGCCATTTTTCGCATGCAGACGACAGCGCGAACGCGTGCGCATGGGCAAGAGGGCGAAAGGGTGTATTATTGGCGCCATCTCCTCCATTGTGTGCAGCATCCTTATATTACAATGCTGACGGCGCAAAGCCGCTCGACCTCATCTGACAGCGCGCCAAGCGATACTGCTTTGAGCGATGCTGCTTTGAGCACGCAAGGCTATGACATGCGCCCTCTGCTCAATATTTTAGAAAGGCATTTGCGCCAAGGGCAAGCCTATGTCGAGCCTGTGCAGCTTGTGGACACGATTCTTGCGGGGACGGACACGCCGCCTACGGCGGCGGCCTTGCTGCAAAACATTATCCATTGCCTTGTGACCCGCTGCGCCACACCCGTCACTACGAACGAGATGGGCGACGCCCTTTTGAGTCTATGCCATATGCTGCTCGACGCAGGGCAGGATGTGTGGAAGCGCTATCCCTTGGACGCGGAAGCTTTGTATAGGCTCATAAAGCATTGTATTCCTGCATTAAAGAGCAGCTCGCTTGCCCATGAGACCTTGCCGCAGGAGACGCTTTTTAGTATCACTCAGGAACTTATGGCACAGGAGCGTGTGCCCTTTGAGGCGGATCCCCTCACAGGTTTGCAAATTCTTGGCATGCTTGAAACACGCCTGCTGCACTTTGAGCGTGTTATTTTTGTGGATGCCACGGATGATGTTTTGCCGGGCTTTTCTGCGCAAGACCCCCTCTTGCCCGACGCCTTACGGGCGACCATTGGCTTGCCGAGTTCACAAACGCGCGAGCGCCTCATGGCGCATACATTTTATCGCCTCATGGCCTCCGCAAAGGCAGTGCACTTTTTCTGGCAGGAGAGCGAAGGGGTCTTGCTGGAACAAAAGAAGGTGCGGAGCCGTTTTGTAGACGCTTGCCTGTGGAAGGAGGAGCAAGCGCTTGGGGAAATTATCAAGAAAGGTGATGATGGCTTGAAGGCGACAGACTGCCCGCTGCGTCCTGTGGTGACGCGTCCACGTTGCCTTGTGCGCACAGAAGGCATCCAAGAGCGCGTCCGCGCCATGATGGCGCGTGGCCTTTCACCCACACAGCTTGACATGTATATGCGCTGTCCCCAGCGTTTTGCGTGGCACTATGTCTATGGCTTGCATCCTCTTGACAGTGCGCGCGAAGGTGAGGATATCCCCGCCATCGGCAACCTCCTGCATAAGATTATGGAGCAGCTTTATGATCCCTATAAAGGAAAAAATATCCATACAGAATGGCTGACGCCGGATATTGTGCAACAAGCGCGCAAAGAGTGTCTTGCCGCCAGCGCCCTTGAGGAGACGCTGCCGGCCGACAGCTTTGTTATGTTGGATTTGATTTCTCCGCGACGCTTGCACACATATCTTGAGCATCAACCACGCATGACGCATGTTGTCGCCTTGGAAGCATCGCTGGAGGCGCCACTCCACATATCGGACACAGCACCTACCTATACATTGCGCGGAAAGGCAGATAGGATAGACAAGCGTATTTTTGACGAAACACGCACAGAGCAGCTTCTTGTGCTTGACTATAAGACAGGCAGCATACCCGCACATTCCTTCACCGCATGGGAAGACGACGCGCTTTTTGAGCGTATGACACAATGGGAGCCAGTCGCGGGCGATGAGGCTGCCACCGATGATATTCTGATGACAGTGGCGGAGGCATTTACTTCGGCTCAGTTGCCTGCATACATGTTCATGGCGCAGTATAAGTATAGCACCGATATGGTGGCGGATGCCGCATGGGTTGACCTTGGGGATACTGGTAAGGAAATCCCCTTTATGGGCGACGCAGTGGGCGCAGACGTGCGCCGGCACATCCTGCAAGAGCGCGTACCACAGTTTCTTGCTTTTCTTGTACGACATATGCACAGTGCGACGCATTTTGGTGCGTATCAAAGTAAGCAGTGTACATATTGTCCTTTTGCGACATTGTGTGTTCTCTAGTATGACAGTTGTAGAATTAAGGTTTTTTTGAAAAGGCTTGTGGGGGGAAAA
>CAYJGA010000126.1:0-6118 GCA_964369255.1 uncultured Desulfovibrionaceae bacterium | reverse complement strand
GTACCAAAGGAATTTTGGCTAGTTAGAAATAACTAGCCTTTTTCTTTGTCGTCTGTTTTGTTCACTCACTGTTCACCAAGGCTTGGCAACGCTTCACCTGCTTTTTTTTGCGACGATACAGTCGCATGAGCATAAAAATTCATGGTGGTAACCGGTGTGCTATGCCCTCACTGACTTGCAAAGGTAGTCGGGTCGATGCCACGATTGAGCATTTCAGTTGCGGCAACGTCTCTGGTGATTCCTTAAGTTATTTTCAATACATTAAAAGCCTTATTCAAAAAATTAGATGCGTTTGCCCTGATGATCAGTTTCTGGCTTGGCGCGTGTCAATAACAATAAAAAGAGCGTTCATACCTCAGCATGAACGCTCTTCTTGAAACAGATATTTTAAGCTATTCTTATTGCTTCAATCCCAAGACTGTCTGCATCATTTCGTCCGCTGTGGTGATAAGCTTTGCGGCGGCGGTGTATGCATGTTGAAACTTAATAAGGTTCGACATTTCTTCGTCAAGGTTTACGCCGGACACTGCTTGCTGCTGGTTATACAAGTCTGTGGCGAGGGCGGCATTATATTCCGCATTGGTATTTGCCGTGCGCGTATCTGCGCCCACCTTTGAAATCAACGTGCTATAATACTGCGTGATGCTTTGGTCGTTCACATGACGCCCGGGCGTGTCAATCTCCACAGGTTCTGTAAGGAGCTTGCCTACATCGTTGGCAAGGGCGTTGTCGCCGGGCAGCACTTCGTTGCTGCCATTCACATAGGCGGCGGCAATGCGGTTCGTGTCTTGGTGAATGTCAAGGTTCGTTTCGATGGTGGTGGCGCTGTTGCCTTGGAAGAACGTATTTATCCCAAGAGCTGCCATGAGTCCCGTCGTATCCGCACCTGTGGACATGCGCAAGTTTTCGTCTGCCACGGTGATATTCAGCTTGCCGCTCACTATTTCGGCTTCAAGCTGACCGGGATAGGTATTATTGAGCGCGTCCCGCACATGCTCAAGGCTATGGACACTTGGGTCAAAGTTCTGGATGCCGTCGATTGTGCTGTCAAAGTCTACAGCGCCGCCGGACACATAGGTGCCTGTTTGCGCATCATAAAAGTGAAAGTCGAGGTTGCCTGCGCTGAGGTTTTCACCATAATGCAAGCCGCTCTGAGGCATACCAAGGGGGATGTCAGTGTCATAGACGCTTTCTGTGCCATTGAAATAGGACACATGCCCAAGACCTGCGCCTTGGCTGTGCAGCTTGTTCACTTCCCACACAAGGGCGTCGGCGATGGCGTCCAGTTCGTCTTCATAGGCGCCGATGTGCTGGTCGCGCACGCTGAAGAAGGCTGTAAGCGTGCCACCTGTGAGGCGGTCTTGGTCTTCCATGCCATTCAGGCCCGCATCGGGCGTGATGTTAACAGGGCCGCGGGTTGGCTCTATCCAGTACAGGCCGTTCTTGGGCACGATGGTGAAGCTGTCGCCTGTGCTGAATGATTCACCGGCGCCGGGCATCTCGAAGGAAATATCTAAATTGTGGACACGAACAGGGTCTATTTCCCCATTGGCGTCAATGTCGGTGATGGTGTACACTTTCTCAGCGCCGCTGTCATCCCTCAACCATGTTTGTCCGCCGTCCAAGGAGACGCGATAGGTTCCGGCATTAAATTCATTGCCTGCGACAACACCCGCAGTGGTGAGGTCTGCCATCTCCCGCCCTGTAAGTCCTGCAAAATGCACATCTTGTCCGTTGAGAGTAAGAGAATCAACAATGCCATCACCATCAGCATCCAAATCTCCGGTGTGTACAACTGTCCCATTTGTATCGTATACCTCATAGGCTGTACCACTTGTTAGCTTCGCTTGATAATCCGACAACATCTCCACAGTGTACTCATGGGAGTCTTCACCGCTGAATATGACATTGCCTTCATAGGTGGAGCCGGATTTCAAGAACTTATCCACTTGAGGGGACATGACATCAAGCTCAAAGGTTTCATGACCTTGCACGAGGGGTAAGCCGTTGGTGAGGCGCACGGTGTAATTGCCTGCGCCGTCTTGATATTCCGTGGTGATGTCGACGATTTCAGCGAGTTCGCGCACGGCTTGGTCGCGCTGATCCATAATATTGTTGGGATTGCTGCGTCCGTCGATGGTGTTTTGCGTAATTTGCAAGTTAAGGTCGGCGATTTCTTCAATAAGCTCGTTGACGCGCTGCACGTCCGTCTCAATGGAAAGCTCCATTTGCTGCTTCATGGTGGCGAGGTCGTCCATGCTTGCTTGCATCATGACGGAAATATTTTCCGACAGAGCCAACAGATTTTCGCGGCGTGCGGGATCGTCCGGCTCTTGAGCCAAGTCTTGCCAGCCTTTGAAGAAGTTTGCCAGCGCATCGTTGATGCCTGTGCGGTTGGACTCATTGAAGATGCTTTCCACGCTTGCCATGGTCGTGGACTGCTGCTGCCAGCGGGCGGCTTCAGAAGACTTATCTAAAAAGGATACTTCCACAAATTGATCGAAGCGGCGCAGCACTTCCACAGCATTGACGCCAAGGCCTTGGGCGCCGGGGCCTGTGTTGATGGCAAAGTTGTCTTCGAGGACAACATACTGACGGCTGTAGCCGGGGGTATCGACGTTGGCGATATTGTTCCCTGTGACAGCGATGGTGTTTTGCTGTGCGCTCAGGGCGGACTGACCAATATTGAAGAGATTATTTATAGACATTAGAGCCTCCCAGAGATAAGAGCCGCCTGTGGACGACTGGCACCGCCAGCATAGCCGCGCAATTCGCCATGCTTACTGTACATCTGTTCTTTTTTAGGTTGAATTTGTTCGTGCAGGTGACAGGTAAGGCGCTTGCTCTGGTCAAGCAGTGCTAAGGAAAGCTCAGCATTACGCGAAGCTTGACGTGACGCCCTCTGTTCACCCTTATCTATATTCTTAAAAATTTCGCGCAAAGCGTCGCCTTGTTCTTGCGGCAATACTTCGATATATTCACGAAGTTTTGATCCGTTAAGGAGTTGGATGACAAGGCTTTTTTCTTGTGCCAGCTGACGAATAAGCTCATGTATGGAAAATTCGAGCGACACCACTGCTTGCGTTTGACGGGTACGCAGAAGTTCGTATTCTTCTTCAAGCAAGGTGGCGAGAACGCCGAGCGCTTGCTGTTGGCGATATAGTACGTCGTGAATAAGTTGATACATAGCTCCATCCTTCTTTTGGCACGTGAATATTTTTTATGGGGAAAATTGTGCCTCTCCCCGAAAGTGTTCTTTGTTTTGCAAGGCGCATGCCACAAGGAAAAATGCTATCTAATGCATGAAAATTATAAAATTTTCTACGAATTTTACAGGGCCTTTTTCTGCCACGCACTTTTTGCCTAGTGCGAAAAAAAATCACTACAAAGAAAATACTTTCTTTTTGTGCAAAAAAAACGTATGCCAAATGCAGACAAATTCTGTAAAGGTACCTCATTACTATGTCCGCACTTCCCATTTCTCCACAGACGCCGTGGCTTGCACCTCTCGCAGGCTATTCCGACTTGCCCTTTCGCCTGCTGTGTCGCGAATACGGCGCCGCCGTGGCCTGCACTGAAATGGTGAGCGCCAAGGGGCTTATTTATGGAAGCCCCGGCACAGCCGACCTCCTTCAGACCATCGAGGCAGACAGCCCTCTTGTCGTGCAGCTTTTTGGCAACGAAATCCCCTTCATGGAGAAGTCTGTTTTGCATTTGCGTCGCATGGACTTTCGCTACTTTGACGTCAATATGGGGTGCTCCGTGCCCAAGGTGACGCGCACAGGTTGCGGCGCAGCCATGCTCAAGGATGTGGAAAATACGCTTGCCGTGGCACGAGCCATTCTTCCTCTCGCAGAGCAAGGGCATATGGGCTTCAAAATGCGCCTTGGTTGGGATGACGCCCATATGGTGTGGGAGGAGCTTGCCTTGCGCTTGCAAGATGCGGGCGCCGGATGGATTACATTGCACCCGCGCACCGCTCGCCAAGGATTCGGCGGACATGCCCATTGGCCTGCGCTCCGCGCATTGCGCACTCTCCTCGATATTCCCGTCCTTGCCAGCGGCGATCTTTTCACAGCGGCGGACGGCGTCCGTTGCTTGCAAGAAACGGGCGTGTCC
Source organism: uncultured Desulfovibrionaceae bacterium (assembly GCA_964369255.1). Taxonomy (GTDB): domain Bacteria; phylum Desulfobacterota; class Desulfovibrionia; order Desulfovibrionales; family Desulfovibrionaceae; genus CAYJAD01. The sequence continues at coordinate 1,999 of CAYJGA010000126.1, read as the reverse complement.
GGCCTTATGTATGCCCGCGGCGCCATGAATAATCCCGCCATTTTCGCCGCGCATAAGGCGCTCGTGGGCACACTTGAGGGCGCAACACCGCAAGAAATGACATGGACGCCCGACGACCTTATATGTATGATACGCCGTCACATGGCACTGGCACGCGAATACAGCTTTGAGCGCACAGCGCTTTTGAAGATGCGTACCTTTGTGCCCCGCTATGTGCGCGATTTCCCCAATGTGCGGCCTTTACGAAAGGCGCTAAGTACATGCACAAGCTGGGAAGTTCTCGACAATCTTTTAGATGACTTACGCGGACACTGCCCGCATAGAGCAGAAGACGAAGGAGGGACATTATGAACGTCGTGCGTGCGCGAACCGCAGGTTTTTGCATGGGCGTCGCCCTTGCGCTGGAAAAATTGGATTCAGCCATAGAGCAGCATGCGACAAGTAAGGCGTCCGGTCGCATTGTCACCCTTGGTCCCATCATACACAATCCGCAAGTGCTTGATTATTATGCACAGAAAGGGGTTGTATGCATAGAGGGCGTTGATGACGTTCTGCCCCATGACTGTGTTTTAATCCGTGCTCATGGTGTCCCGCAGGACATTGAGAAAGCGCTTCACGCTCTTCAAGTGACCATCGTGGACGCCACCTGCCCCAAAGTAAAAAAAGCGCAGCTTGCCATCGCAAGAGCCACGGCGCAAGGGGAGACCTTGCTTCTTTTTGGCGAGTCAGACCATCCTGAGGTTCGCGGCCTTGTGTCCTATGCGTCTGCGCGTGGTGGCGCACATATTTTTGAATCCTTGCAGGATTTGCAAGATATGGCGCTTGCCCCTCGGAATGCTTTTGTGTTAGCGTCGCAGACAACACAGGAGAAAAAGATTTTTGACGAGATAGAGCGCTATTTACGCAAAACTATCGGCGATATTCCCGTGCTTTCCACTATCTGCCGCGCAACACAGCAGCGCCAAGAAGAGATTATGACCATTGCTCGCACTGTGGATGCTGTTGTTGTGGTTGGAGGGAAGGAGAGCGGCAACACGCGCCGCCTTGCCGATGTGGCTGCCGCCGCCGCTGTGCCCACATGGCATGTGGAAACAGTGGAGGAGCTGACAAGGGAGCTGGTAGACGTGAAAGAAAAATTCGCATCTTTTACGAATATTGGCCTAACGGCTGGCGCATCTACGCCGAAAAGACTTATTGACGCGGTGCATGTGTTTTTGCAGGACATGCCCTAAAGTACACTGTACGTGCCTATAATTACAGCGACATTCACGGAATTTGCCCATAAAAATAAACTGCTGCCTGTCACGAACGCGCAGAGCTTTGATTATACAACACCTAAGGGGGGACAGCATGTCACAGACTAACATTCTTCTAGAAGCTGGTACCAATGAGCTGGAAATCGTAGAATTTTTTCTAGAAGAGAAGACCTTGCCCAACGACCCAAGCAAGGACGATACCCCTCAGGTATATCGTGGATACTATGGTGTCAACGTCGCTAAGGTGCTGGAAATCATTCGCATGCCCAAGGCCACGGAATTGCCGGAAGTGCAGCACCCTTGTGTGCTTGGCGCGTTCAACTTGCGCTCGCACATAATCCCCCTTGTTGACCTTGGTATGTGGCTTGGCAAAGAAGCCGCAGAACCACAAGAAGAACCGAAGACCATTGTGACAGAGTTTAACAATGTCACGACGGCCTTCATGGTGTCCGGTGTCAACAGAATTCACCGCATATCATGGGAAGAAGTGGAAGCGCCAAGCCCCTATGTGGCGAAGATGTCAAAATACACTGTCATCGGCGTGGTGCGCCTTGAGGGCCGCATTGTCTTCCTTCTCGACCTTGAAAAAATCGTGGCAAACCTTAATCCCGCTCTCGGTCTTAAGTTAGATGACCTTGGCGAGGATTGGGACACATCTGTGCGCCGCCGTGCCCTTGTGGCGGACGATTCCGCACTGATCCGCGAAATGCTGCGCGACCTTTTGGAAAAAGCCCACTTCGAAG
>CAYJGA010000125.1:0-6127 GCA_964369255.1 uncultured Desulfovibrionaceae bacterium | reverse complement strand
AAAAGTTTCCCCCCACAAGCCTTTCAGAAAAACAAGAATAAAAAAATAAAATAAAACGCTAGCCCTCAGCCATATGACAGACGGTTGTGCCTACCTCTTCGCCGCACACAACGCGCTTTATGGCGCCGCCAAACATACTGCACACAACAATGGGCAGGTTGTTTTCTTGCGCAAGGGCGATGGCGGTGGCATCCATGACACCAAGATGCCTCGCTAAGGCTTCGTCATAGCTGACTTTTGTGTATTTCACGGCGTCGCTGTGTTTGACGGGGTCTTTGTCGTAGACGCCGTCCACCTTTGTGGCCTTGATGATGGCGTCGCACTGTAATTCCATGCCGCGCAGTGCTGCTGCGGTGTCCGTTGTGAAGTAAGGGTTGCCCGTTCCCGCGGCGCAGATAACCACGCGCCCTTTTTCAAGATGGCGTAGCGCACGACGACGAATATAGGACTCACATACCTCCTGCATGGTGATGGCAGAAAGGACGCGTGTGGGAAAGCCTTGCTTCTCTAAAACATTTTGCACAGCAAGTGCGTTGAGAACTGTGGCAAGCATACCCATGTAGTCCGCAGACGAACGCTCCATCCCTTCTGCTGAGGCCGAAAGGCCGCGGAAGATATTCCCGCCTCCGATAACAAGCGCCACCTCAAGGCCGAGGGAAAGCACACCGCCAACTTCCTCACAAATCTTAGACACAGTGTCAGGATGAATACCTGTCCCCTGTTCGCCGCCGAGAGCCTCTCCACTGAGTTTCAGCAAAACTCGCTTGTAATGTAAATTCGGCATAGTCAACCCCTCTTTGTTGATGCTACATGTTACCGGACACTAACAAAAAAAAATCCATTTGTCACCACGCCGCAACGCGCAGAAATCGCATTTTTATACTACAGGGCAACAGTGAGTCGTGCGACTGGGCAACACCTTCTTTATTTTCTTTTCTTCCCTTTTTTCGCCTGAGCCCCCTGGAAAGTACGCCTGTTTGACTGTGTTTCCGACAAGCTCCCCATGATATCTTGAAAAGTTTGCACGAGCGCTGCGTGAGCATGAGTGTCATTGGGATCTATTTCTTTCATGCGTATAAGAGCGTTGCGTACTGCCTCAAGCAGATGGTCAGGTATTCCGTCCTGCTTCAGTCTCTCATCTGTAAATTCATTTATTTTCTCATCCGCGAACATCTCGTTCACTTGTGCTGACACAGCGTCCCCCACCTCATCGGGGATGAGGTGACCGCCAATGTGAAAAAGGGGCAATTTGTCATCGAGTTCCTTAGCCTTGGAGCGCATGGTGCTTACGGCGACGCCAAGAGCTTTTGCTATCTCACCTTCGGATATATTGGGACTTGGGAGAGAGGGGTCATCAAAAAAGTTCATGTCAGCAATAACGCACAGGACGCCGCCTGCCCAGCTTTTTGCTTGACTTCTGTCGAGGGGGATGTGCGCTTGGAAGGCGACCTTCAGAAGCGTTTCACACGGAGCAATATAGTCGTCCGTGAGAGATTTTTTGCAAAAATCTTGCAGTATAGCAAAAATAGCTTCATAGCGGCGCTTTATGTCGGATGGTGGCGCCTCGGGCGCAATGATTTTGAGTATCGTTCCATCTAATTCATGAAAACCGTCGTCGTCGTCAAAATCGTCATCGTCGTCATAGTCCTCGTCATAGTCCTCGTCATAGTCGGGATATTGCGGGGGGCTTTCGCCGTAACTTGCTGTGAGGCGAGGGAAGGGATTTTTCTTCAATTCCTTTGCTGTTAAAGCTGGCATGGGCAAGATGTCTGTGAGGGTGACGGCGTGCATCCAATCATCACCGAAATCAAAGATGTAGAGCATTTTTTGCGTCACCTTGAGGGACAAGGAGCCGATGGTGGTGATGCGTGCGTCCTTTTCATCGTCGCCATCCCCAAAATCATAGGGGATGCCGTAGCGCGCCCCTTTGCGATCGTAGGGTCGCATGCTTCCCACTTGGAAGGTGTACATGTGGGCATCGTAACGGTCGAAGGCCTGAAAAATTGCATAATGGAGCATTTCAAGCGTTTGAGATGAAAGAATTTCAATGGTTCGCACAGGGGGGTCAGGGTTTTTCGCCACAAATTCTTCTGTGATGGGTCCACTTAATAATTGGACATCGAAGCGGAAAATCTGTTCCGCCTTTGCAATGGTATCTTTTGCCGATTGAAAATTGATACGCATAACAGCCTCGCAAGGGTTGGTTATTTTGACAAAAGTTTTTGTAAACGTATTTGTGCCATTTCAGGGTCAAGACCCAGCGTTTTTGCAATGTGTGGCAGGTTTTCCACAGCGTCGCAGGCACGCACATAGAGCGGCTCTACGTCATTGTCTGTGTATGTGGCTTGCTGTGCCATGCTCCACAGCGCGGTATCGTCGGGACTTGTGCAAGCAAGGGGGACAATGAGGCCATGGGGGTAGAGGTGTGAGTAGAGCGCAGGTGCGAGCACATCCTTGTTGCGCGCAAAGCCGCTCCCCAGCACAACCGCCGGCGCAGTGCTTGCAACAATGCGTTCCGCCACTTGCAAAGGGCTACACAGGAAAACCGCTTCCCTGCTTGTAGGAATCCCTTCTTCTTGTTGAAAAATTTCGCAATGCACCACATCACGCCGCGCATGGGTCAACACCCAATAGGCAAGGCCGCGCGTTCCGGAAAGGGCGTGGTCGCGCGCCTGTGCTGTGACGGCGAGGGACTGCATAAAATCAAGAGGTGCCACCTGCGCTCCTGTCACACGCCGTATGGCGGCAACAGTGCTCAACACAAGACGGATACCCGTGAAGCTCCCCGGCCCGTTGACGCACGCAAAGCGACGGATGTCTGTGGGCTTTATGCGCATGAGGGCGCACATGGCCTCAAGCGCGTGCGTCAATATTTCTGTGCCTCCTATAACAGGTGACAGGAGGTGCGCCGCCGCCACCACCGGAGGAGAATGAGAAGAAGAAGGAGAATGAGGATGAGAAGAAGTAGAAGAAGAAGAAGAAGGCATGGCAGCATAAAGCGCAGTAGTGCCCGTGCCAGCGTCCTCAGAAACCATTCCCTTAATAGGGACATACCAACGCTGACTGCACACAATGCTGTCATTGACTCCAAGCACAATGTCAAGCTGCCCTTCCGCGGCATTGAGAACGCAAGTAATCATGCGATGTCCTCCCCTATCCTATCCTATCCTATCCTAGAAGCCGCGCAATATCGTTATATGTGGCGAAAACCATAAGGCAAATAAGGAGCGCAAAACCCACTTGCGTGCTCACAGCGCGTACACGCATGGACACAGGGCGGCGGAAAATCATCTCCAGCGTTAAGAAAACAATATGTCCGCCATCCAGTACAGGAATGGGGAGCAAGTTCAATATGCCAAGGTTAATACTGATAAGCGCCGCAAGGGACAGGACATTGGCTAAACCTTCCGCCGCTTGTTGCCCCACCATTTGTGCGATCATGATGGGGCCGCCCACTTGATCCATGGGGATACTGCGCTGGAAGAGTTTCACAAAGCCTGTCCATGTGACTACAATCATATTCCATGTGCGCTCCACGCCGAGGCTGGCAGCTTCAAAGAAGCCTACATCTTCATGGGCAACAGCGCCGGATGCGCGGATGCCTACGACCCATATGGTCTGGTCTTCACCAAAAACATTCTTTGTTGCCATGGGGCGCGCGGTGACATCGAGGGTTTTCGTTGTTCTGTTACGGTCGACGACAAAGCGCAAGAGGCGCCCTTCGCTGCCTGCGATAATGCTTGCCATGCCTTGCCATGTATTTATGGGGGTTCCGTTCAGTTCAACAATGATGTCATCCGGTTGCAAACCGGCTTCTGCGGCGGCGCTTGTGGGCTCGACGCTCCCGATGACGGGCAAAGCGTGTGTTTTTCCGTAGCTAAAGGCAAGTCCCCAGCATATGACAAGGGCAAGGAGAATATTTGCCGCGGGGCCTGCTGCGACGACGCAGAGGCGTTGCCATGCGGGGCGCAGGGCAAAGCTCTCTTCCTGAGTAAATTCGGGGGCGAAGCTTTCAGGCAGGTCGGCATTGTTTGCCTTCCTTTCGTTTGCATCCTTGTTTTCGCCGTCGTCTTCTGGAGCGTCTTCTTGTGGAGCGTCTTCTTCTCCCACAAGCGCACAATAGCCACCAAGCGGAACAGCCGAGAGGCAATATTCCGTTTTGCCCCATGTACGACTCCAAATTTTAGGACCAAAGCCTAAGGAGAATGTGCTCACGCCTATGCCAAGGGCGCGCGCCATCAAAAAGTGACCAAGTTCATGAATGAATATCAAACCCGCCAAGACGAGTATTACAGAAACGATGGAAAGAATCATATATTTTTACCTGCATATCGTGTGATATGTCTTTGTATAGTGTGACTATGGTTTGCCCCGATGTCTCCCCGACGTCTCCCCGACATCGTAATGACGCTGGCATGCCATTGGCGCACAACATCGTGCGACAGCGCACAACAGCATATTTTCATAAAAAAGTCAATGCACCAAAAATAGGCATAAAGGGATATTTTAGCCCTTGCACCTCATGACCTTTTATAATATTCTGTATTGTGTAGGCGTCATAAGGTGTATAGACTTTGTCAGGATATACGCCGTGCGTGTACTCGATATAGACATACCTATGATTGATTTATACAAATTTTGTTTGTTTTGCATGTTTTGCTTGAAATAGTTTGCTGTGAAGGATGTTTTCATGACCAATATGTGGCCATCGTGTGAAGGGGATATTCAGTATATTTCGGCGCCCCCTTCCGAAGAATGGGTAAGAGAAAGGCGGACGCTTGTCATTCTTGGCAGCACAGGTTCCATCGGCGTGAACGCGCTACGCACCATCGAAAAAAGTCCGGGGCATTTTCAAATCGTCGCCCTTGCAGGTGCGCGCAATGTGCAGCTGCTTGCAGAACAAGCCACGCGTTGGCGCCCTTCCTATGTGGGTGTTTTCGATACTGCCTCGCGCGACCTTGTACGCAAGCTTTTACCTCGAGACTATAGGCCGGAATTTTTGTGCGGAGCGCAAGGATATGCAGAACTTGCACGCCTTGAGGAAGCAAATACAGTGCTTTCGGCGCAAGTGGGCGCTGCGGGTTTGCGTGGTACTGTGGCGGCGGCGCTGGCGGGAAAGGTCATCTGCCTTGCAAATAAAGAGTCCCTTGTCCTTGCGGGCGACCTTATTCGGCGTGTCTGCGCGCACACAAAGGCCTCAATCCTCCCGGTGGACTCTGAGCACAACGCGCTTTTTCAACTGCTCGCCGGAAGAGAGGCGCGCCATGTAAAGCGCCTCATCCTCACAGCATCCGGGGGTCCCTTTCAGAAACTTTCCTTACAAGACTTGCAACATGTCACCAAGGAACAAGCGCTCAAGCACCCCAACTGGAGCATGGGAGCAAAAATCACCATCGACTCCGCATCACTCATGAACAAAGGCCTTGAGCTTATAGAAGCGTATCACCTTTATAATGTTGCACCGGAGCGCCTCGGCGTCCTTGTGCATCCGCAGTCCATCATCCACTCCCTTGTGGAATTTGCCGACAACTCCTTGTTAGCCCACATGGGCGTGGCAGATATGCGTATGCCTATCGCACATTGTCTTTTGTGGCCGCATGTGGAAGATGTGGGCGTGGGGGCTTTAGATTTTCTCACCCACTCTTCACTCACCTTCACCGAGCCAGACACGACGCGTTTTCCCTGCCTTGCATTGGCGCAACAGGCGTTGCACCACGACACCGCGCCCCATACGCAGGAAGGTACGCAGTGCGTTGTGCTCAACGCCGCCAATGAAGAGGCGGTGGCTCTTTTCCTTCAAGGGCGCATTGCATTTATGGATATTCCCACTCTTATCGACATGACCATGAAGCACTTTAAGCATTTGGCCGGCGCCGACACCCAGCACAAGGCGCATTGCACCGGCGAGTCTTATGAAGTGACCGTCGAAAAGACAGTACGCGCACTCTTGGACTGCGACGTAGCGGCGCGACAAAAGCTCCGCAGTCTTGCAGCCGTGCCTGAAATATAGGGAAACGCTGATTCATTCAGGTCATTCCGATTTGTTTTTTTTGAAAGGGGTTTGGGGAAGACTTTTTTCTTGGGGGAAAACTTTTTTTAGGAAAAAAAAGTTTTCCCCCAAACCCCC
>CAYJGA010000124.1:0-6134 GCA_964369255.1 uncultured Desulfovibrionaceae bacterium | reverse complement strand
CACCCCCCTTTCAAAAAAACCAGCTGTTTAACGCAAAAATCGCATCCTTGGAAGAAAATTTCTAAAATGAAGGTTCGTCGGAGAATATGATTCTATAGATATTTTATGTTTAATTTATATTTAGTTTATATTTTTTTGAGATAATTATGGCTCACACGAAAAATACATCCCGCAAAGAAACTTTTTAAGAAAAAATGGAAATAAGGAAAAATTTCCCTTGCCTTTTCCCTACTCCTTGTCTATGTTGCCGCCTTCAAAGGGACAACACGTCCTTGGAACACCTGCTCACACAAGCATATATACGCGCAGGACTGCACAGCACCACAAGTGCCACAAGTAACACATTGGTTTTATTATTTATCATGCTTCGCCTACTCTCATATACGCTCTCTCACCTCCTCCGCTTCCTCCTCCCTCTCGCACATCGCTCCTTCAATATTGTGTATATGCATTTTTCTATTGACAGGGAGAGATTGCGTGACTATTATCTCTTTGTTCATTTTATCACAATTCGCAAAAGCACCTTGTGCAGCGCCTCATTAAACAAGGTTGGGCATTATGAATAGCATAAAAAGCACACACATACCACGCGCCACCATACAGCGCCTCGCTGTTTACATACAAGAATTAGAACTTTTGGAACAAGACGGCGTGGATGTGATTTCCTCCGACCCTCTCGCGAAGGCCTGCGATGTCAACGCCTCACAAGTCCGTAAAGACCTTGCTTATTTCGGTGAATTTGGTGTGCGCGGCGTCGGCTATCATGTCAAAGCGCTCATTTCCTCCATCTCAGAAGCCCTCGGCATCGACCGTGAATGGCGCACCGCCCTCATAGGTGTGGGAAATATGGGACGAGCCATCTTAAATCACGCAGAATTTCGCGCCAAGGGCTTCACCATCGTGGGCGCCTTCGATTGCGATCCCTTCAAAATCGGCGAACGCACCTACTCACTCGAAGTCATGTGCACAAAACGCCTCAAAGAAAAAGTAGACGAGCTTGGTATCGAAATGGGCATCATCACCACACCGCCGGAACGAGCACAACGCGCCGCAAATCAGCTCATTGAAGCAGGCGTCCACGGCATCCTCAATTTTTCACCCGCACGCATCCGTGTTCCCGACCACGTCCACATCGAATATGTAGATTTTCTCCACCACCTCTACACTCTGGCATTCAAGCTCAGTCGCAACGGCTCCGCATAATTACAATGCTCTATGGAAATACAATGATTTTTGGAATAACATAATGAGGGAAGACGCTTTGTGAAAAGGCGCTCTGCCCCTTCTCGCAAAAAAAAGAAAATGTATAACCGTTTCACAACAAGGAGTGCCTATGTCACTATCTCACATTGGCGCCGCATGTTATGCGGATTGCAAGCTGGCCTTCGCCCTCTTAACACGCTTCGGGCGCGGAAAAATTGTAGCCGACACCGACATGTCCGGCGCCATGGCGTCCTTTGCCACGGTGGGTCTCATTATCGGACTCTTTTTCACCTTCCCCGTCTATTTTTTTGCCACCATTTTCCCTGTACCTGTATCGCCATGGCTTCTTGCGTGGTGTTATGTGCTGGCTGATGCCTATGTCACCCGCGCCATGCACTTTGATGCTGTGGCAGACATTGGCGACGCTGTGGGCAGTCAATCCCCCGCGCACTTTTGGGAAATTATTTATGACAGCCGCATGGGCGCCTTTGGAGCCGTTGCGCTCTTTGTTGCCTTAAGCGGTTTGCTCCTTGGCGCACAGGACACCATCGCCTCGGAAAACTGGCTTGTGCTCATATTTGCGCCTGCCTTTGGGCGAATGCTCGTGGTGCTCTTCGCCTGCATAAGCCCTGCCCGCGATCCCAACTCTCTGGGCGGCAAAACCTGCGCCGGCAAAAGCCCCATCCTCTTCCTTGTCTATGTCATTCTCATTGGACTGTTGCTTTGGCCTTTTGAATTTGCCCCTGTCATGGGCATATTGCTTACAAGCACGCTTTTCGTTGTCATGATGTGGCGCCTTGCGCGGGCGAACGGCGGATGTAATGGCGATTTCCTCGGAACTGTCATCGTCGGCGGACAAATTATCTTTTTGTTTTTCCTTTAAGCCTTTATCTCTTGCAAAGGGTAAAAGCTTGCAGAAAAAAACAAAAACACAAAAACGTAAGGAATCACAGTATGGATTTTCAACAGATTATTGCAGAGGCGCGTACATGTCGCCGATTTGAAAACTCGCAAAGCCTTGGCGCCGACGCTGCCACATGGCTTGTGGACTGCGCACGCATAAGCCCGTGTGCGCGTAATGCGCAAGTGCTCCGCTATATGGCAGCCCATAGCCCTGAGTCGTGCGCCGCGATTTTCCCAAATACACGCTGGGCGGGGGTGTTAAAGTGGGACGGCCCTGTGGAAGCTGAACGTCCGACATTATACATTGCCATCCTTGCACCCAACGGCGCCACAAAGCTTGTCCATATGGATGTGGGTATCGCCGCGCAAAATATCCAGCTCGCCGCGCATAGTCGTGGATGGGGCTGTTGCATGCACGCCTCCTTCAACGCCGACGCCTGCGCCGATATTTTCCAAGTTCCGGAAGATATGCATATAAGCCTGCTACTTGGATTAGGTGTTGCGAAGGAAGTACGGGCGCTTGCCCCCATGCCGGAGGACGGAAGCTTTAATTACTGGCGCGACGATGCGGCCATCCACCATGTGCCGAAGCGTGCCCTTGACGATGTGTTGCTGCGTCTTCTGTGATAAAAGCATTTTACGGCATTCTCATTTTATTTTTTTGCAAGAGGTTTGGGGAAAACTTTTTTCTTGGGGGAAAACTTTTTTTAGGAAAAAAAAGCTTTCCCCCAAACCCCCTTCAAAAAAATCTCTTTATTTAGAAACAGCGCCTAGAACGCCGTGAAAAATTTTTTTTCTGCCCCACAAAAACATTTGCATTTTGTCTGAATGTGTGTAGGGTACCTGCACGGTGAACTACGGTGCTGCACGCCTCTCCCGCGCTTACTGCGCGTGTGACCGGGGCGAGCACTCTTCTCGGCTTCCCCCTGCCAAAATAAAGCCGAGATTCACCTTCGATCGGGTCTTGCCTCTTTCCCCCAAGGGCAAGGCCCCTTTTATTTCTACAAGAAATCTGTACACAAGGAGCACATCATGCGCCATCCCCTCAACAACATCATCCTTTCCCTTTGTCTTCTTCTGCTTTGCGCATGCGGCGCCAAGGAAGAAGGCGCCTCGTCCGACAACGAGGACACGGCGCAAGATGCGGCTGTCAACACGCAAAGCGTACTGGACGCGGCCGAGCTTGACCCCATCCAAGAACAGCGCACAGGCCTCGTCTTTGCCGAAGCGGAAAAAACATTGAACACCGTGGAGAGCATCCTTAAATCCGGTGCGACGCCCGCGCTCCTTGCTGCGCGCGGCCTCCTCCAAAGCCAGCTCGAAGAGGGCAACGCCGCCTTTGACAGCCTCACAGAGGCTGTCCAGCTCCACGCTTCTGCGGAAATGTATGCGCTGCGTGCCTTTGTGCTCTGGCGCAACGGACATACGCGCGGCGCCTTCCGAGATGCCGAATATGCGCTGTATAAATCCAAGAAACTGCCCATCGCCCTCATGAGTATGGGGCTTGTAAGACTGAGTCAGTCGCAGGAGGCAAACGACGACGAGACAAATGAAAACGCGCCAAACGAGAACACACTGGACGAGGCGTGTACGCTCTTGCAAGAGGCTTGCGCGGGCGGGCAGTGCTTTGGCCTTGAAGAGGCAAAAAAGCAAGGCATGTGTCTCAAGTAAGAAGCAGTTCAAGAATATGTTACAAATTTTAAAATCTCAAAAACGCACTTAAAAACTATGAATTTGGGAGTTTTTCAAAAAAAGCTCCCTTTTCCACATAATTCTCTTCAAAACACTTCCCGGCATGCCTCGGCTCACAGGTGTACAAAACTTGACATCTGCCCAAAAACGCGTAGGCTGTAGCCTAAATTCTATGCGTATTCTCGTATTATGGGGAAAGAGGATGTCTAAAAAAGCAAGTATTGTTCAGTTGGATACAGTCGCTGTTATTGCAAAATATATGGAGATGTTTCTGGAGATTTCGTCCAGCATGCTGTCTGCGCCGGACGAGGAAACGTTCATGGCGCAAACATTGGAGCTTGTGGGCACTGTCATGGACGCTGACCGCTCCTACATATTTGATGTTGATGAGGATAATAAATGGTCAAACACCTATGAATGGGTGATGCCCGGCATCACACCGGAAATCGACAACTTGCAAAACATCACTATGGAAGGCATGGACTACGATTCCCAGCTCCCCCGCCTCGCACGGGGCGAGGTGTTTTTCAGCGCAGACGTGAGCAAGATTGAAAATAAGGCCGAACGCGAACTCCTCGCAGAGCAAGGCATCGTTGCACTCATCACCGTCCCACTCTTCGTCAATGGCAAGGTAACGGGTATGTTCGGCCTTGACCAATGCTCGCATATTCCCGACTGGACAGAAAACACACTAGAACTTGTGCGAATTATTTCAAACCTGCTCAACAACGCCATGGCCTACTTTCACATGCGCCGCGAATGGCAAAACAAGCAAAAACAAATCCAAACGCTCGTAGACTCTTTACCCGCACCAATCTATATTTCTGATATGCAGAATTACAAAATGCTCTTTTATAATAAAGTATTGAGCGACTACTTCGACATGACTCACGCAGACACAAAGCACTGTTACGAACTCCTCCAAGGTTTGGACGCGCCTTGTGAATTTTGCACAAATAAACAGCTCCATATTGGCGGCGCCCCCATCGTCTGGCAGCACCACAATCCCACAACAGACTCAGACTATCAAATCATCGACCGATGTATCGCATGGGGCGACAAAGAGCAGGCGCGCCTCTCCATCGCCCTTGACATCACAGAATCCCTCCGATTACAACGCACGCAACTCGTGGAAAAAGAAGCAAATGCTGCAAAAAGTCGCTTCCTTGCCAATATGAGCCACGAACTGCGAACCCCCCTCAATGGCATCATAGGCATGACAAACCTTGCCATACGCGCCAACAAAGACGACAACGTCCAAGAATACCTTGATAAAATCACCCACTCCTCAAAAAATCTCCTCGGCATCATCAACGAAGTCCTCGACTTCTCCAAAATCGAAGCCGGCAAGATGGAATTGGAAATGCACCCCTTCCGACTGGAAGAAATCCTCTACGGCGTCACCTCCACCCTCCAAGCCGATATTGACCGCAAAAGCATTGGCTTTGAAACCTATCTTGACCCCGCCCTGCCCGACCTCGTCTGCGGCGACTCCCTCCGCCTTACACAGATATTGCTCAACCTCAGCAATAATGCTATGAAATTTACGGAAAAAGGCAGCATCAAGGTACATATTCACGCCCATACGAGTCAACACCCCGACAAGGAAGTGTCCGCGCGTATCATCGTGGAGGATTCCGGCATCGGCATCGCGCCCGACCACCTCGAAAAGCTCTTCCAAGAATTTACCCAAGCCGACACCTCCACCACCCGCCGCTACGGCGGCACAGGCCTCGGCCTTGCCATTGTGCAACGCCTCGTACAGCTCATGAATGGCACCATCACCGTGCACAGCGAACTTGGCACAGGCACCACCTTTGAGTGTATTGTCACCTTCGGCCTCCACGAGGCAGAAGAATCCGCACCAGAAGACCAAGACGCCATCGACTGCACCCCCACAACCATCGCAGGTATGCGCATTCTCCTCGTGGAAGACAACGAAATCAACAGGCTTATCGCCTGTGAACTTCTCGAGCACTACGAATGCCATGTTGACGCCGCAGAGCATGGCATGGAAGCCTTAGAACTGCTTGAAAAAAATATGGATACAAAGCCCTATGACATCGTGCTCATGGACATTCAAATGCCCATCCTCGACGGCCTTGCCACCACGCAGCGCATCCGCGAAAACAGAAAGTACGACTCACTCCCCGTCGTCGCCATGTCCGCCCACGCCCTCGTAGAAGACCATCAAAAGAGCCTCGCCGCCGGCATGCAAGACCACATCACAAAACCCTTCATCCCACAAACGCTTTGCAGTGTCATCTATCGCTACGCCCGCAGCGGTTTTCATTTCACCGCTTTGTAATTTTTCGTTTTTTTGAAAGGGGTTTGGG
>CAYJGA010000123.1:0-6168 GCA_964369255.1 uncultured Desulfovibrionaceae bacterium | reverse complement strand
ACCCGCGACTTCAACCTTGGCAAGGTTGCACTCTACCACTGAGTTACTCCCGCGTAACCCTTTGTAACCCTTCGTCACGAAGAAGAGTTCTACAGAAAGACATAGATACTGTCAACAGAAAAAATGACATTTATCAAAAAAAAATCCCTGACAACATCACAAGCACTCTAAGCACAATACATATTTACTGATTTCAAAATGTCTTGCGCCAACTCAATGTCCTTGCCAATCCGAAAGCGCAACTCCTGCGCGTCGTTAAACTTCTGCTCGTCGCGCAAGCGCTCAATAAAGGTCAGCGCAATGCGTTTCTCATACAACGAAGGGCTACCCTCAAGGATAAAACTCTCGATGGACATGCTTTCATTGCCAAATGTCGGAACGCATCCTATATTTGTCACCGCGGGAAAGAACGCGCCAGTGCGAGACTCACTCGCCCCGTCCACACAGGACTCAAGCCCGCAAGACTCAAGCCCACAAGACTCAAGCACACGCACAAAGGTCGCATACACCCCATAGCGAGGCACAAGCGCCGACGCGCTCTCCATATTCGCCGTGGGATAGCCCAAACCCTTGCCCCGCCCATGACCGTGCACCACAGTGCCCTCAATGTCATAGCCACGACCAAGCAAGGCACGCGCCTCCCATACCTCACCCGCACGAATATGGGTGCGGATGCGCGTTGAACTCACCACAGCATCTTGCACAATCACAGGAGAAAGCTGCTCTACGCAAAAACCATACTCCTGACCAAGCGCCTGCAACACTTCAAAGTTCCCCGCACGCGCCTTGCCCAAGGAAAAATCATAGCCAATCACAAGCTCGCGACACTCCAAGGGCACAAGCACTGTGCGCACAAAATCCCGAGGCGAAAGCGAAGCCAGATGCTTGGTAAAGGGCATCTCAAGCGCAATGTCCATCCCCTGCGACTCAAACAAGGCAAGGCGAGACTCCTGAGACATAAGCAGTGCGGGCGCACGAGAACCGGCCAAAACTTGCAAGGGGTGAGGCCAAAAGGTCACTACGGCGGACAAAAGGTTGTACTCGCGCGCCTTCTGCAATGTTCGTTGCAAAAGACTTTGGTGGCCTATGTGGACGCCGTCAAAATTGCCAATGGTGACGCAGGTGCCCCTGCGAGAACCCTGAGGCAGGGACGAGGACGAGGGCGAAGCAAGCGACGCGCACGAAGCACAAAACTGAGGTACAGATATATCCACATGGGCAAAAGCCTCAGGGGAGATGAGTGTTTGCATAAAACCTATACAAGCCTTTGAAAAATAAAAATATAATGCTTTCTCAACGCCAACGAAAGACGCAAAACATCCGCCTTCAAGCTGCTCTCGTCCACCTTGACGAAGGACAATATATGCCTGCTGACTTCCGTAAAGTTCTTGCAGCCATGATGACAGACCATATCCTTATACGCAATAATTTTCTCCGCACGCAAAGCCCTTTGTGTTGGAGGCAAACTTGCCAGATGCAGCTCAAGAAATGATGCAAAAATCTCTTCCGTCGTCTGCGGAAAGGAGTGGGTCAGCGCCAAAGCCCAGAGACCTACATAGGTGGCGCTCAGTTCTTCCTTCACATTCTTACGCGCCGTGCGCTCAAAAAAACCTACGCGCAACATGCGAATTTCTTGCGAAAAATCAATGTCCTGCATTAAGTCCATGAAAATACGGGCGATTTCGCGTGGATTACAGGGGACACACGAGCACATCCCCCCTTGTGAGGACTGGCACGACACTGTGCCCGTGTTACAGGGGGTTGCGCGTGTATGGTGCGCCTCGTCATCGTCTATGAGGGTCACGAGATTGTAATTCGTCTGTAGGTCGCACGGAAAGGGAATGTGCACGCCTTCGTCCTGAATGCTTTGTGCCATGTGCGCTTGTATCGCCATATTCATCGTCTCCCTTGTGTTTTTTTTGCGAGTGTGAAGAATGCTTCGATCCATGACGCCGTTTTTTCTGTGTTCTGTGCTCTGACTTGCCGGGAGCAGGCCGTGCAGAGGATATGCTCATAGGAGAGCTTGATGCACCAATTAAGTGGTCTTGATAGCACCGGTCAAGGAGCATAGCCAGAAGCATGTCCGTATCTTGAGGCTGCGCGTTCGACATTTCCGCCATAGGGTGCACCATATGGTGTGCCATGTGGCAGAAACGAGCGATACGCTCGCGCTCAAGTCCCGTGCAGGCGCGATATTGCGCCTCAAGAAGTGCCAAGAGTCTTTGCCCTGTTGCGGCCGTTACATGGGCATCGGTTGGGTTTTCTCGCTCAATAAGTGGAATATTAAAGCGCTTTGCTATGCGCTCAAGCTCCATTTTCTGCATGACGTCAACAAGGGAAATAACTGTACCTGCGGCACCTGCGCGCCCTGTTCGTCCCGCGCGGTGTATGTAGCTTTCGTGGTCTTCAGGTGGTTCAAAGAGAAAGACATGAGAGAGTTCTGGAATGTCAATGCCGCGCGCGGCGACGTCCGTCGCCACCAAGAAGCGCAACTGACCGCGTCGAATTTTTCCAAGGATGGCCTCTCGCTTATTCTGAGATAAATCGGCGGAAAGCTCATCTGCATTATAGCCAAAGCCTTGCAAAACCGCTGAAACATAGTGTACGTTGGCCTTTGTATTGCAAAAAATAATTGCAGATGCGGGGTTTTCCGTCTCAAAAAGGCGGACAAGTGTGCGATCCTTATCCATAGATTTACACACGCAGTAGGAGTGTTGCACTTCTGCCACATGCACATGCTTTTGCGAAAGGGAAAGCATGGACGGGTTTGTCATAAATTCTTGCGCCAAGGTCAACACATGGGGCGGATAGGTGGCAGAAAACAGGCATGTCAGCACCTTGCGCTTGGGAAGATAGCGTTGCACTTCCTTCATGTCGGGATAAAAGCCGATGGAGAGCATGCGGTCGGCTTCATCAAAAATAAGCACACGCAAGGAGTCAAGGTTGAAGCTGCGTCGTAAAAGGTGGTCAAGCACGCGTCCGGGTGTGCCTACCACAAGTTGTGCTCCTGCGCGCAGCGCTGCGTGTTGCTTATCGTAACCTACGCCGCCATACATGGCAACCACAGACAGGTCTGTATATGCAAAAAGCGCCCGTGCTTCGTGTTCTACTTGCACGGCAAGTTCGCGCGTGGGCACGAGGACGAGGGCTTGGACATTGGCTTGACCTGCGGAAAGGTGTTGTAATAAGGGTAAGAGGTATGCGCCTGTTTTGCCGCTTCCCGTGCGTGATTGCACCATGACATCATGGCGCGCGAGGACATAGGGCACGGCGAGCGCTTGGACGGGCATGAGTTGCGCCCAGCCTACGTGGTTGCATGCTTCTTGTAAGGTGGGGGGGAGTTGGTCAAGGCGTGCGCGTTCTAAAATGACATCGGGGCAGAGGGGGATGCTTTCGTCGAGTGTATCATCAAATGTGTCATCAAATGTGTTTTCAAGTGTGTCCTTGAATGTGTTTTCGAATGTGTTGGGGCGCGACGCAGTGTCAAGAGGGGCATCGCGTTCAGCGACATCATGCGCATGTTCATGTTCATGCGCATGTTCATGGGCAATCTCAATCTCGTCCTCAGCTGTGTCCGCAAGGCTATAAGAGTCATGGGAGTCATGGGAGTCATGGGAGTCATGAGCACCATGGGGGGGGTCGGATGAGTCTGGTGCATTTGACGCCAATGAGCGTAAGACGCCTTCGTCATCGCTCTCATAAGAGTGCGCGGCGTCATTTTTATGTAATTCCAATTTGTAAGATGCGTTCATATAATTTCCTTCGGCTTTTACCTGCAATGGGGTCGGTTACCAAAGTTTTTCAAAAAACGCAAGGGGGGGCGACTTTATGAAAATCTATGATTTTAGTATGTTGAATTTTTTCGTAAAGAAATTTAATTTTTTTTACGCAAAATACAAGAAAAATTATTTCGTCGAGCGGCGTCTGCTTTGCACATCTTGCTTGTGCGTCCTTGAGGGAGTACATTGCGCCCGAGAGATGTATCGGGGGTGTCATGCTACGCTGCGTTTCTTATTGGCAGGCGTTGAAAAAGTCTTTTTGAGCCTTTTTGCAGCTAAGTATTTCAGCGTGTTAGAAATTGAAAACTGACAGACAATCGACTTTTGCAACAGGCTGTTGCGCGTCTCGCCGAGAGCCGTGTATATATACAAAAAACAGCTCCTTGCATGCATGATGCGCGCAGGAAGCTGTATAGACACCCCTTTGAACAGTGCAAGAAGCCCTTAGCCGCCCCCCACAAAGTGCAAGACCTCAAAGACATCCCCTTCCGTAAGCGCTGTGCCGGCAAAGTTCTCCGCATAGACGATGTGTCTGTTCAGCTCCACAACAACAGCACTGTGCTGCACATCATCGCCGGGTTTCAAGAAATTGTGCGTCTCAAGACAATGACGCACACTGACCCCCTCATCCACTTCCAAAGTCTGTCCGTTCATAATTATACGCACGCACTGCCTCCTCTCTCGGTATGAGGCATCATTATATAGTAATTCATGCGAAACCGCAAGCAATACAGTGCAAGATTTCGAGCTTTGCAGGTCATTCTCATTTGTTTTTTTGAAAGGGCACAGCCCCCCCTTTCAAAAAAGCAATCTGTTTAGCCAGACAATCGGCGCTTTGGATTGGAAGAGTAAAAAAATTTTTTGTTTGCGCAAGCCTTGTTTTTTTCTAGTGTTTACGGCAAACTTCTCGAGTGCCTTCAGTGCTGTATATAATTGCCTGCGGGATAGCGCGTACAAAGTGTCGCGTAAAAAATCATTGAAAATGGGGAACGTAAGATTTATGTGGTACAGTCTTTTGAAAATATTTGTCAGTGTGGCGGTCTTTTTTTTGTCTTTTTTTGTGACATGCACGATGCCGCACGCCTTTGAAATGCCACAGATTTTCCATGCAGACTCTTCTGACGACCGCGACGACGACAGGGACGACGACCGCGATAATGACCGCGACGACGATTAACCTGTCAATTGCCTCACGCGCACATCACCTCAAGCATCACCTCCACCCCGCCATCCTCATCATGTGAATGAGTCGCATAACTGCGCGCATCCACGAAGACGTTCCGGAGGCCACGCTTCGCTCGCATGGCGCACTTCTTGCTCTATATACTCAAATACGGCAAAAATTACCCAATTTGAAATTGAGCACGAAGGAGTTACGCATGAATACGTCAAGCGTCTCAGATAGTTATGAAAGTATGCTTTATGAAGACACCCCTTTTATACGTCCGCTCCACATTGGACTTCGCTCTAAGCTTGCGGATAGTATGTATATCTCACACAGGGCGCAGGAATTATATCGCATGGCGCAAAGGCGTAAGCGTGCTGAACGAAGCCCTACTGCGTCCTCAGGGGTGCAGTCGCACGCAGGTTTGTTGTCTCAGGAATACCAAACATCAGAGGATATTATGAGCATACCTCAATCAGTGGCACGCTCACTTCCGTCCTCACAAGCACGCGCAAGCCATACATCGCCGCGTCTTTCGTTGCACACGCCCCCCCCAGCGCCGCCGGAAAAAAATGCCCAAAAAAAGCCCCTCAAGCGACGCGTCGGACAAATGTGGCAAGTGCCTTCGTGGCTGGCAGCACTCTATCCCATGTATGCGGGTGAACATAATGGCAAGGGCGCCATCACTGTCCAAGGCATCCTCTTTGAGCACAATGCCGCGTGGGACGCGTACTTGAGCGCTGTGGGTACGCACTATAGAAATACATTAGTGACACATAATATCAAGGGCATAGAAGGCCACTACGACGCACTCATCGAAGACGAAGACAAAAGTGCCGCCGTCAAGGACGATTTCTATCGCCGCATCAACGCAGACAAAAAGCTGCAAAAAATTATGAAATCATTAGGTATCCGCTTGCCAACCTAGTGCCTTGTTTCGCTCAAACGCATGGATCGCCACGCTTCGCTCGCGATGACATTTTTGTTATATATAAGGCCATTGCGAGGAGTGCAGCGACGTGATAATCCACAAGGTTAAGACGAAGCAGGGTACTAGTGCCTTGTCAGCACTAAAAGTATAGCTTTAAAATTTGACTCGCTTTGCGCATTTGCCTCAAATACTTTTTTGAGTTTCCCATTCGAAAGCGCCGATTGCCTATCTAAACAGATGGTTTTTTTGAAAGGGGCCTGCCCAACGGGTGCCGAAGGCATAGCCGTTAGACG
>CAYJGA010000122.1:0-6204 GCA_964369255.1 uncultured Desulfovibrionaceae bacterium | reverse complement strand
TGGGATGCGCTTTGTGGGCGGCGCCGGAGGCGGTGCCTTCGCCCACAGTGACCGCTGCCCTCGCACCGGAAGGCTTTACGTCGGCATCATGGCAAGAGGCCTTGCGAAAGTGCGGCGTCGTGGTGGGCGGCTCCTTTGGCCCCATGGCAGAAAAGGTGTTTCGGATTGGGCATATGGGCAGTCAAGCGCATATATCCTTGGTGAAGCAAGCATTTGATATTATGAAGCAGTGTATTTAGCTTTTGAGGGGCGCTGAGGCGCCTTTAAGTATTTTTGAAGCAATTTAAGGAATATAATGCAAGAAGGTTCGCAAAAAAGTTTTACCCAAAGTCCCGATGGCGCATCGAAGAAGCGCGCGTCCACCACACCGGAAGCACGCGCGCAAGACGCGCTGCTCACACATGTGCCGCCGCACAGTATGGAGGCGGAGCAGGCTGTTTTGGCGGGTGTGTTTCTCGATGTGAAAGTCATGAATATCATTGTGGATATGTTGGAGCCGGAAGATTTTTATATGCCGGCGCACCAAACTATTTACAATGCTGTTCTGGATTGTTTCCGTAAATCCTTGCCCGTGGACTTGGGCGTGTGTGCGCAGTACCTCAAAGACCAGCAGAAACTCGAAGAGGTGGGCGGCGTTATCTATTTGTCAGAAATCGCACAGGCCACAGTTATGGGCGCCAATGCAGAATATTATGCGAGTGTTGTGCGCGATAAAAGCCTTTTGCGCAATCTGATTGGAACGTGCGCCGGAATTATCGGCAAGTGTTACGACAGCACACAGGAAATCAATGCGCTTTTGGACGCGTCGGAGCAATCCGTTTTTTCCATTTCACAGCGCACTGTGGGCAAGGATTTTTCAGGCACTGCGGAGCTTGTGAATACTGTCTTTGAGAACTTGAGCAGGCTCTCAAAGTCAAAGGAAACCATCACCGGCGTCACGACGGGCTTTCAACGTCTTGATAATATGACGGCGGGCTTGCAGCCTTCGGACCTCATTATTGTGGCAGCGCGTCCTTCCATGGGGAAGACCGCTTTTTCCATGTGCATGGCGCTCAACGCCGCCATTCAACAAAACATACCTGTGGCAGTGTATTCCTTAGAAATGTCAAAGGAACAGCTCATGCAGCGTATGCTCGCAGTGTATGCCAAGGTGGACGTATCCCTTTTGCGACGCCCTTCTTATTTGACAGACGAAGACTGGGCGCAGTTGTGCGTGGCAGCCGACACCATCAAGAACGCCCCCATCTTTATTGACGATACGCCTGCCTTGAGTACCATGGAATTACGCTCTCGCACGCGCCGCCTTAAGGCGCAGCACGATGTGGGTCTGGTGATTGTGGACTATCTCCAGCTCATGCGCGTGAACAGGCGTATTGATTCGCGTGAGCTGGAAATTCCAGAAATATCCCGCTCGCTCAAGTCGCTTGCAAAGGAGATGAATGTGCCCGTCGTCGCTCCGTCGCAGCTCAACAGAAAGGCGGAAGAGCGGGCAGACAAGCGCCCCATGCTTTCCGACCTTCGCGAATCCGGCGCTATTGAGCAAGACGCCGACGTCATCATGTTCGTCTATCGTGACGACGTGTACAAGTTCACCAAACCTGCCGAGCGTCCCGCGCAAGGCATTGCTGAAATTATCATAGGTAAGCAGCGCAATGGCCCCGTGGGTGTCGCAGAATTGATGTATATTTCGCGATTTACCTCTTTTGAAGACTTGTCCGTAGACTGGAGCGCGCAAGTGGAGGCAGCAGGAAGTTAGTCCGAATATTTCGCAAAACGGGGGAGGGGCACGCGATTTTCATTGTATGAATTATTCGTAATAAGGCTTCTGCTGTCTTGTGTAGTAATTTGATTTTTTGTTCGCATATCGTATGGTTACAGATAGCGGAGCAATCAGTATGGTGCCTATGTCAAATAGAGAACGAGGCCTATCAAGAGGCTCATATTTTTTTATCTTGCATCGAACCTGTGGTCTGCTAAAAGCCTGACAATGTGTTTTATATCAAGGTTTTTCTTTTTCCGAAAGACGGCGATAGTCTGCATTTTTTCAAGTACATGAACGAAATCCAAAATACAGTGATAATGGGGTCGGTTCCAAAAGTCGTGCATGATAATTGTTGTATCAAAGCGAGTATGTAGCAAAGATTGAAGCGCGCACGCAGTGCGAAAACGTCCGTCAATAAAAACGCAGTCAAAGCGTTTTGCGTCGTACTTTTGCCAGACACTTTCGTGATACGTCTCCCACGCCGGAGTAGGCGTTTTTGAGACAGGGAAGCCAAACTGCTCTGTTGCGCCAATGTCTACATGGAAGGGCCTCCATTTTTTTCTTCTATAGATAAGATTTTTTTGGATTTCCTTGAACCATGCGGCATCGCTTTCCACAGAGACGAGGGATTTTATATCCGTATGCAGGAGATAATATGTACTGCCTCCTGCGCCAAACTCCAGAATATGCCCCTTGGGGGGCATCCATTTTTTGAATGTGGCAAATTCCCTCGGACTCATGAGTGGCGTCATAAGAGGGTTTGCGCGAAGCGCATTTATGACATGCGTGGATGGAAATATACGTTTCTTCACTGTAAACTCCGCTTGCTAATTATTGTTCCGACACGACCAACCTATGTGAAAATTGAATCGACCTCAAGAAAAATCAGAAAAATTTGCTGCGAGCACTGGACGAGTCGCTAAGACGACTTACTTTCTCTTTCGCGGGCGATGAGTGCAAAAAAAACGCACCCGCTCCGTAACAAATTTTTTGCAAAGTCCCTTTGTGGATGCATATATTGTACATTTCCTTGAGGAGGAAGTTTTTATGTCTAAGATTATAGGTATCGACCTTGGAACCACCAACTCCTGTGTCTACGTCATGGAAGGCAAGGACCCCAAGTGCATTACGAACCCTGAAGGCGGTCGCACAACACCATCTGTTGTTGCGTTCACCGACAAAGAACGTCTTGTGGGCGAAATCGCCAAACGCCAAGCGGTGACGAACCCTGAGCGCACTATTTTTGCTGTGAAGCGCCTCATGGGGCGCCGTTTTGATACGCCCGAAGTGACCCGCTGGAAGGAACATTCTCCGTATACTATCGCCGCCGCCACCAATGGCGACGCTGCTGTGGAAGCGGACGGTCGCTCCCATAGTGCGCCTGAAGTTTCTGCCATGATTTTGGCAAAGCTCAAGAGCGATGCGGAAGCCTATCTTGGCGAAAGCGTCACAGAAGCTGTGATCACTGTTCCTGCATACTTTAATGACGCACAGCGTCAAGCGACGAAGGACGCCGGACGTATTGCAGGTCTTGAGGTGAAGCGCATCATCAACGAGCCAACGGCTGCGTCCCTTGCCTATGGCTTTGACAGAAAGGCCAATGAAAAAATCGCCGTTTTTGACCTTGGCGGCGGAACCTTTGATATATCCATCTTGGAAGTGGGCGACAATGTTGTGGAAGTACGCGCCACCAATGGTGACACCTTCCTCGGCGGTGAGGACTTTGACCAGTGCATCATTGACTTCCTCGTGCAAGAGTTCAAGAAAGAGAATGGCATTGACCTTGCGAAAGATCGTATGGCATTGCAACGCTTGAAAGAAGCCGCAGAAAAGGCTAAGAAAGACCTTTCCACCTCCATGGAGACGGAAGTCAACTTGCCCTTTATCACCGCAGACCAAAATGGCCCCAAGCACTTGCTCGTGAAGATTTCGCGTACAAAGCTTGAGCAATTGGTGGAAGACCTTGTGGTGCGCACCATTGAGCCTTGCCGCAAGGCTTTGGCTGACGCAGGCTTGTCTTCGTCCGAAATTGACGAAGTGGTGCTTGTGGGTGGCATGACGCGTATGCCCCTTGTACAAAAGAAAGTGGGCGAATTTTTCGGGAAGGAGCCTAACCGCTCTGTGAACCCTGATGAAGTGGTCGCCATGGGCGCTGCCATTCAGGGTGGCATTTTGGCAGGGGACGTAAAGGACGTATTGCTCTTGGACGTCACACCTCTGTCCCTTGGCATTGAAACCATGGGCAGCGTGTTTACGAAGCTTATTGAGCGCAACACGACCATCCCCACGCGTAAAAGCCAGACCTTCACCACAGCTGCGGATAACCAGCCTTCTGTGTCCATCCACGTGTTGCAGGGTGAGCGTCCCATGGCCAATGACAATATGACGCTGGCACGCTTTGACTTGACAGGCATTCCACCGGCTCCACGCGGTGTGCCCCAGATTGAAGTGTCCTTTGACATCGACGCCAATGGCATCGTGAACGTGTCTGCCAAGGACTTGGGCACAGGAAAGGAACAATCCATTCAGATTACGGCCTCCTCCGGCCTGTCTGAAGACGATATTCAGCGCCTTGTCCGTGAAGCTGAAGCCCATGCCGACGACGATAAGAAAAAACAAGAGCTTATCGAAGCCCGCAACCACGCCGACAGCCTCATTTATGGCACGGAAAAGAGCTTGAAAGACTTGGGCGACAAGGCCGATGCTGCACTCAAGAGCGAAATTGAGCAAAAAATTGCTGCATTGCGCACACTTATGGAAGGTTCCGACGCCGATGCCATCAAGCAAAGCACGGAAGACCTTGCACAAGCGTCCCATAAGCTTGCAGAGCAGCTTTATCAGCAACAAGGTGGCGATGCTGCCGGTGCTGCCGGCGCGGACGGTGCGACAGGTGGCACGACGGGCGACTCCAAGAAGGACGACGACGTCGTGGACGCTGAGTACACAGAAGTGAAGAAGTAGTCTCAGCATCACGCTGAGTGACAACATAAAGAAAGGGCGTCTCGCAATGAGGCGCCCTTTTTTTGCCAGCTATACAAATCGAATAAGCTCAAACAGCTTCCGTCGCGGTGTGACGGAGATACGATAGAATTGGTTTTGCGGGATGTATATATAGGGGATGTCTTCCGGTCTTTGGTGGAGGAAGAGGGAGAGGACGACGCGGTTGACGGCCTGATGCCCTACGATGAGCAGCGGGGCATCTCCGGCGAGGAAGAGGGCGCGTTGTATGCCACGGCGCACGCGTTGGCGGAGCATATCGTAGCTTTCGCCGTCGGGATAGGCGAAATTATACTTATCGGCGTGGCGTGCTTGCGATATGTGTGGCATGTCATTTCGTATATCTTCATAGAGCATGTTTTCACACGTTCCCGCCCATATTTCGTCAAATTCCGAAAAATCATGATGTGTATGATTGCGCCCTTTGCGCAAGGGCGCTGCCATTTGATGCGAGCGCTTGCGGGTTGATGTGAATATCCACGGGATATGCGTTTCTTTTAAATGACGCGCCAAGGCATAGGCTTGGGTGAGTCCTTTGTCTGTGAGGTCGGGGTCACCGCCGATGCGCCCTTCGAGGTTGAAGTGTGTTTGTCCGTGTCGCACAAGGTAGAGGTTGCGCACCCATGTGGAGACGACGACATCGCGGATGGCAGAATAGTGGGGCGAACCTTCGCACGGGCTTTCTTGGATGATGCGGTTGGCGGCGGCGTCTACGCGCATCCAATAGCGCTCGCCCACGTCGCCGATGCCCACAGGAGTATAGCGCTCCTCATAGTAGGCAATGCGCGAATAGAAGCTTTGCAATGCCACACGATCCGGCATATTTTGAAATTCTGCCAACTGACACTTACTTTCCACGAATGTTTCAAGAAGAGCCGTGTCTTCGTTGATGCACTCAATGAAGAGCACAGGATGGTCGGTGAGCTTTTCAAGGATGATGCGGCGGCGTTCGCGTCCCACATTTGTAGCATCAAGAATGGCCACGGCGCCCCCTTGCATGAGGAATGCCTTTGCCCTGTCCATATTGAGGTCGGCGATTTTTTGGCGCGCGTCTTGCCCCTTCACATTGCTCGTGGAGAAAAAGTCCGCCGCAGTGGACTCCGCACCCATAAGCTCGCGGCGCGTTTCTCCATTGTTGAAAATGGCAACTTCGGTGCCCTCGTCGTGCAGTGCCTCACAAATGCGCCGCGCAAGGGTGCTCTTGCCACGGGCAGGCAAGCCCACCATGACCACGTACAGTTTACGCATATGCTGTCCTTATGATTGGTTTGTAAAGTCTAAAAGATTTTTTTGAAAAGGCTTGTGGGGGGAAAACTTTTTTTCCTAGGAGCTGTTTCTAAATAAATTCTTTTGCCTTTTGCCACAACGCTCAAAAGGACAAACAGAATTGTTTGCATAAAAATACAAAACATCTTTTCCCTCTTTCATTCGTAAGCGCCGATTGT
>CAYJGA010000121.1:0-6232 GCA_964369255.1 uncultured Desulfovibrionaceae bacterium | reverse complement strand
ACTACATAACACATTCTGAATGGTTTTTCATTGGGGTAGTACTCTCTAATGGGCATTCTTTGCTTGCCGCCATGCGCAACAATCTTTGCTACCATACCTTCAATGTCAGGGTCTTGTACACAAAAGTGGAACATACCTGTTTTGATAAATTCAAAAGGCACTCTTTCTTTGTTATTTTGTTTAAACTCAAAGAGTTCAATGCCAATTCCGTCAGATGTTACCATATGAGCAATTTTAAAGCTTTCATAGCCTGCGCCAAAAACTTCTTCGCACATAATACCTATGGCACTTTCGTTTTCTTCTTTTATTACAGATGGTTGCATTACTACATACCAGCCCATGACCGTTTTATAGAACTCAAGAGCTTTTCCTAAGTCAGGTACAGATAAACCTATGTGTGAGAAAGCTCTTGGGTAGGTGCTATTGTCAACGTTTTTTGTATTCAGATTAATCATAAATCTTCTCCTTATTTTTACTGTCTTTATTATAGCACATTTCTTGGGTAGTGCAATCAGGTACTTTTTTGTACCTGTCCGCAGTAAAAGGAAAAGCTTTACTCCACAGTGATGATAATGTGGTTTTTTTGAGCGTAATCACGTGTAAAATCACAAAGATCGTCCAGTATAGGCTCAATTCCTTTGTATTCTTCTGAAATAAAATATTCTACTCGAGGGGGAAGTTCGTCGTAGTCTATCTTCAACAAAATTCCACTTTCCACAAGCTCTTTAAGCTGTGTAATAAGCATTTTATGTGTAATATCTGAGATTGCTTTTTTCAAAAGCGAAAAACGATTGTCACCGTGTGAAATATGCCAGAGTATTCTCAGTTTCCATTTTCCACCGATAATGTCAGCTGTTAAAATAAGTGCACATGTGTATTCTTTTTTTATTTTTGCCATATGAGTAGATATTCTTTTAATATTTATGTGGGTTGCAAAGATATTTTAGGGGCTGCCGCTAAATTATATTAATAACATCTGTTTAACTAGGCGCTCTTTGATGGGGGAGGGGTTGAAAAAGTATTTTTAGGGAATTATATGAAGAAGGTTCCCATTATTAGGAAAGTTTTAGAAAGGACAAGACAGTCGAGCAGTTCAGCCTTTATTTTTCACTTCTCTTCATGCGTATTGAGTTTTGTTTCCCTAAACCCTTTCGCGTCCAGTGTGCGTCGCAATCCCAAAAGCTCGTCGCGTGCTAAAGATGCAGTGCGTGTGCACACAAGTTGCAGACATAGCCGCGGGTATGGCTTTTAAGCGTATCTTCCTTATCAGAAATGACGATGCTCTTTTGGGTGTATGTGCCCATTTTATCAAGGAAGCGTAGAAGCGGCCTTTTCTGCAACAAGCGTTTCTTGGCTTACATGGGGGGCAATGCGCGTATGGCGTTTGTGAAGCTGACGACGTTTTCCCCGTGATTTTGTGCCATACAATCTGTATGCTGTTGTTCCGTCTATTCGTATGCTTGTAGCAAGCATGTTGTCAGTGTGTGCGCCAATTCCAACAGAAGCTTGCAGCTCTCTACATTGTATGCATGAGCATAAACAGCCGCATTTCACGATTTGCGCAGCTGAAAAAGAATGTTATCTAGGCGCTGTCGTCAAATAGCGATTTTTCGTGTTATATGAAGGAATATGAATGTGTTTTTCAGGCGTGTAAAAGACATACACAACTGAAAAACACATGAAATCTAACGCAGAAATAAGCGAAAAGGCGAATTTGACGACAGCGCCTAGTCTGTGTGAGCACATGGTAATGAATACGTGTGCTGTTGTCTACACTTATGACTTTATTTTCTTTCTCTGAAAATAGCCTCCAAACTACCCCATATGCTTGCACGATTTGCACGATATTGAGCAAACCCACATTCCGCTTTCCACGTTCCACATCGCTTAAGTAGGTGACATTGATATGGGTAAGTTCCGCTCAAGAGTATTTTGAAAGATGTACCTTTTCAGCTTACGCTTGTGTAAATCTTAGCACGTGTAATGAGACTGCACACATCACAACGACTAAAAGCCTTTTTATTGTACTATTACCTCTGCATGTAAAAAACATGTAGTTTTTATTGTTAATACACAATGATATCTTCTCTTGAGTCATGGGCAGGCCGCTGTTCGTGGTGCTGCTTATGTTCATGACGCTGGTTGTGGTGTTGTTCATGCTCAGGCCGCTGTTCGTGGTGCTGTTTATGTTCATGACGGTGTTGTGGGGGCAAAGCTTTTCGCTTGTTATCTGGGTCTACAACCACTCTGCGCCCATGATGGTTAGCATAATCATAGCTTGGGCTAGGGTCATAATTACCACAGCCAAAGGCAAAAAGCATGGTGAAAAGCATGATAAACATACATAGTTTTGACATATTTTCTCCTTTATGTTTTCTTATTATGTTTTCTTATTTAAAATTTTAGGGCAATATTTTACCAAGTTGACACTTATCATATGTGTTACGAAATGAACCTGCACGGAAATCCGACCTCTGAGTTCGGCATTGTCGCCGTCAAAGAATGCACCGATTCCTCACCAACGGAGGCGCCGATTATGGCAGGTCAAATGATATCAGGCATTGAAAAGCCCCATCTGACCACAACTTCTGTCATACCTTCCGGCATTATACGCACTTTGCACGGCCACAGTATATCATAATCAGCACTATGGAGCGGCACATAAAAAAGCGCGATGTATGGTATTTCTCCAAAATCTTTATGTGTTTAGGCGACGTTGACGCAACCACGATAAGACCCAAACCCCTACGATGAGAGCCGTGCCCATAGCTAAGAGTATAGGTTGCGGCGCAAAAACCAAGACACCGCCTACCGCCAACAGGGCGCGAGAGAGCGTATTTAATTCATCATAGGCATAGCCCACCCAAAATGCGCCCAATGCCATGACGCCCAATATACCGCTCAAGACCGCAAGAATATTACCCAATGTATCGCCGAGCATGAGCAAGCCCGGGTCATAACAAAAAGCAAAGGGCACAAGAAAACCAATGCAGCCAAGTTTCATGGCCTGAAAGCCCGTGCGATTAGGGGGGGCGCCTGCCACAGAACTTGCCGCATAGGCTGCCAAGGCAACCGGAGGTGTAATGTTTGAAATAATTGCATAATAAAAGACAAACATATGGGCAGCCAAGGGCGCAAATCCCAGTTTGATAAGCACCGGAGAACCCAAGGCAGAGGCCAAAATATACGCGCCAGTGGTTGGCAATCCCATGCCTAGCACCAGAGAAACGAGCATAATAAGCGTTAGAGCAAGAAAAGGCGTGTTACCCGCCAAGGCAACCACAAAGCCCACCAATTTGCCGCCGATACCCGTCAAGGCCACAGAACCGAGCACAATGCCGGCGGCAGCGCAGGCCACGCAAACGAGCGGAATGCTCTTTGTGCCCTCGTAAATAGCGTCCAAGATTGCCCGTGGCCCCATACGACGCTTGGGGTTCGGTAAGGACACGAGCCATGAAAGGCCAATGCCAAGCATACCGGCCTTCATGGGCGAGGCGCCGTCCAGCAAAGTGTACACCACGCCCACAATGGGCAGAAGCAGGTAGGCGCGTTTGAGCACATCCTTAATTTTGGGCAATTCTTCCGTGCTAAGCCCCTGCATATTGTTGCGATAGGCGGTGAGTCGTACCATAAGCAGAAGCGCGCCATAGTACATGAGTGCCGGCAAAATAGCCGCAATCATAATGTCTTTAAACTGTACGCCTAAGAAGGAAGCCATGAGGAAGGCACCTGCACCCATGACGGGCGGCATAATTTGTCCGCCGGTGCTGGCGGCAGCTTCCACCGCGCCGGAAAATGTAGGGCTATAACCAATACGCTTCATAAGTGGAATGGTAAAGGAACCAGTGCCATAGACATTGGCTACGGCGGAGCCGCTGATGGAGCCAAAAAGGCAGGAGCTTACGACGGCAATTTGGGCAGGGCCGCCAGGCTTTGTGCCCATAAGAGCACGTGCAAGCTCCATGAAATAATCTCCCGCCCCACTCTTTTCCAAAAAACCGCCAAAGATGAGAAAAATAATGACAAAGGTGGCAGAGACGCCCAAGGGCATGGAGAAAATGCCTTCGTCTGTTAAATAGAGTTGCTCCACAATTTCCGGTATGGAAAGGGACAGACCCTGTAAAATACCGGGCATGGCGTGACCAAAATACATGTATGCGCCAAAAAGCCCCGCAATAATGGACAAAGGTAAGCCCACCACACGGCGCGAACCCTCAAGAAGCATCACGACCAAGAGGGCGCCGCAGAGCAGTTGGCCTGTGGTGAGCGGATCCACTTGCTGAATGCGATAGACAATGGCCTCATAGGTAGACGCGCCATAGATGCCTGGAATCATACTCACAAAGCCTAAAATCCAGTCATACCACGGCACGCGATCCTTGGGGGCAGAGGCCTTTATAGGAAAGAGCACATAGGTCAAGGGCAATACGAGCATGAGGTGCAGTGTGCGCTGGAGATAGGCTTCAAAACTGCCCGTGACGGCAGTATAGATGTGAAATATCCCCACAAGAATAATGTATATATACAGTGTTTTAGCTTGCCAGCCTGTCAGATGTCTCATGATTTTCCTGCTTGTTTGGGAGTGTTTTTGTTATTTTTTCAGCGAGTCCCAAAATTGCACCGCGCCCGGGTGCGCCGGAACGCCGTCAGGTATAGCTGTTTCTGGGGAGAGTTCGTTGACATCTTTGACGGCATTGGCAAGATTTGCCTTGTTGTTCCACATGGCCTTGCTCAAGGCGTAGACAAAGTCGGTGGGCAAGTCTTTGCGAATGACGATGCTTGTATAATCGCCCACAGTTTTGACCGGCTCCGTAACGGATTTATAGGTTCCGGGCTTGATGACGTGGGTGGTTGTGCCATAGGCCTTGGTGACGGAGTCAAGAGCGTCTTGCTCTACGGCGAGGATGACAACGGGCACACGGCTTTCGATATTCATAACGATGGAGGCGATTTGTCCTACGGAGAAGGCGAAAACATCGATGTGATCATCGGCGAGAAGATCTGCGCCGCCGTCATAGGATGCGTATTGTACAGACCAGTCTTTGTCGTCTTTGAGTGTGGCAAAGTCTGTATTAAAGCCTTGTTTGAAAAGGACTTTTACTACAAATTCTGAGGATGTGCCGGGTTTGAGTGTGGCGAAGCGTATGGGCACGTCTTTGCCAAGCATGTCGCCCACGGTGGTGATACCGTGTTTTTTGGCAAAGTCTTCACGCATGATGAAGTAGGTCACTTGTGTATAGAGGTTTGCAAAGACCACGGCATTGTCGATTTTTTTGCCTTTGAAGTCTGCTTCGCCAGCTACTGCCGCGCCGATGAAGGCTGTCACTGTAAAGCCGAGGTCGCCTTTTCCGGCATTGGCATTGATGATATTGGAAACGCCACCGCCAGTGCTATTGGTGGTTTGCACCACATTTTTTGTCCACATTTCCGAAAGAGCGGTACCAAGTGCAAACCAGTTGCCCCCGGGAGGGCCTGCCATGAATCGCAGGTGATCGGGGGTGCTTTCTTGTGCACGAGTCACAGAAGGCAAAGTTGTCAGGGCAAAAACCACCAAACACAATGCGGCGAGCATAGAGCGTCTTTTCATAAAAACTCCTTATAAAATAAGAAAAATAAAGCTGTGGCCGTGGCATATATGCCAGCAGACACGTCCATGAAGGTGTGTCCATGTAATAAATGTAACAAATGTTCTTGAAAATGGCAACATACCTATTATGATGGGGCAGGGCATACACGTCATTCTAATTTGCCCCGGAGTCTTCCATGGCCTTGACATCCGCTAAACATTTTAAATACTTTAAAAAAATAAGTTCTTTTAAAATATATTTTAATGTGTTACGCTTATTGCCAAAATTATTATGGGGTGAGCGTCATGATGAAAATGCTTCAAATTGCTATGGCGGAGGTTGAAAAAGCCTCCAGCCATCAAGGGTACAAATATCACATTCAAGATATTCTTGTTTCTCTGATGTTGGGTTTAATGTGCGGTCTCAAAACTATTGAAGAAATTCATCATTGGTGCACTGTGCCACACAATGAGGCTTTTCTATTTAAAGAGTTTTCAATCAAAAAGACACCCTGTAAAGCACATTTTTATAACCTTTTGAAATATGTAAATTACAAGGTGTTCCTTGTGGAATTTGAAAAATGGATTCAATGCCTTATGCCAAAAAACATGGTAAGCGTCCAATTACCCCCATCTTCTCATATAGCTTTCTTATGTTATACTCAC
>CAYJGA010000120.1:0-6242 GCA_964369255.1 uncultured Desulfovibrionaceae bacterium | reverse complement strand
GGTGAACAGGCAGGTGATTTATGGTGATTATGCACGTTCTTGGTTTAAGTATTGACAGCGTGGCCAAGACCCCCATAGTCCTTTTACAAGCAGACCGAGAGGAGAAGGTTTTGCCCATATGGGTTGGTTCTCTTGAGGCCATGAATATTTCTATTGCATTGAGCGGTCAAGTTTTGACTCGCCCAAGCACTCACGATCTTTTTCATTCCGTACTCACTGGCTTGGAGGCCTATGTTGAGGGGATTGAAATATACGATTTCATTGATGGTATTTTCCATGTAAACATGCTCGTGCGCCAGCAAGACACTATTCACAGAATAGATTGTCGTCCTGCTGATGGCATCGCTTTGGCACTCAAGGAAGGCGCACCCATTGTTGTACACCGTCATGTGCTCGACGCCGCAGAAGAGACGGAGCAAAGGCAAGATGCCATCGCCATGCAAATACTCAATCCCAATGATGAAGTGCGCAACGCATTGCAATCCTCACGAATTGTTACACGAGTTGCGAATAATATGTCTGTGGTCGCTCCTTCAAAGCTTGGAGTTATCAACAGAACTTCTCAAGACCATGATATGCTCATTGGCGCGCAAGAAAAAAATCTGGCCAAGCTCTTGTTGACACTTGAGCCTATGTCTTCGCGCAAGATGTAGAGCATTTCAAATATAGCTTTTATGGCGGGGGAACTTGTGCAAAGGGCACGGGTTTCCCCCCCCTTTTTTTTGTGTCATGGCAGTTCGATTCCTGCTGTGCTCGCATTGACATTTAAGCTGAGAATTTGGTGGAAGACAATGCTCGTGTGTATGAGCCCCTCTATTCCTGTCTCGCGTCCGAAGGACAGTTTTTTTGCTTTGTGCGTCAGCGCGAAGCAAAAAGTATGGATGTCACTTTTTTGATATTTTCAAAGTTTACGGAAAAAAGAGTAAGCGTCCGCAACTGACAGTGGAGACGACGATAAGAAATATGATGGCGCCGCGCTTGAATTTATTTTCGTCAAAGGTTCCGTAGAGTTTATGTCCAATGTAGAGGCCAGCCACCATGAAGGGGACAAAGAGCAAGGCCACCCATAGGGTGTCTAATGTAGTCAAGCCTTGATGGGCAAAGATAGCCGATGCCCACACATCTGTAATGAAAAAATACGCGATAATCGTTGCACGCCCTACAGCCGCTCCGCTGGGACTTGAAAAGAACAGCAAAATCACAGGGGGACCGCCGTTGGCAGAGGCGCCGTTGATGATACCAGACACAATGCCCGTGCCCATAACTTCCATGGAGGTCAAATGTCTTTTCATATGAAAGCCTTTAAGGATAAAGAGGCACAAGAGGACGACAGTGACATTGATGGCGACAGTCATGGGAATGGGTGAAATAATGATGAGTGAAGCCACGCCGAGAGGGGTTCCTAGGACGACACCCACAGTGAGCCAGCGCAACATTTTCCAATGCACATGACGCCATAAAAAGGGCAAATGAACAAGGCTTGCCATGATTTCCCACAAAAGAATAAAGGACGCCGCCTGCGCCGGCGGCATAAATATGGTCATGACGACCACCAAGGCCAGCGAAAAACCAAAGCCCGTGATGCCGCGCAAAATTGCGCCTCCGAACACAACCGCCGCCACGATGCACAGCTCGTGAAAGGTCACATCCAGAACTGAGAGTGTATAGGCAAGAAGTGATGATATATCCATGTGTTATTCCTGTTTTTTGTGGTGGACTTATGCGATGGGGCTTATGCAGTGCTTCACAGGCGGACAGGCGGAAAGAGAAGGGGGAGACGAAACGCATGGAGCCATAAGTGTTTGTGGCATTTGACGAGATGAGCGCGGAAATGTCAATGCCTTTTTTCTTAATCCGTTTTGTACTCCATGGCATTTTAATTGTAGGAGACATTCTCAATAGTGTTTGCCAAATAATCTTGAGAGCGTGCCAAGTCGCCAAATAAGGCAAGTATGATTTATGAGTGCTATTTTCATTCAACCGCGCCGATTGTATAGTTAAACAGATGGTTTTTTTGAAAGGGGCCTGCCCAACGGGTGCCGAAGGCATAGCCGTTAGGCGAGGAACGAGCCTTACGGATATAGAGAGCAGAGATGTTTTTGGGAAAACTTTTTTTCCCAAAAAAAGTTTTCCCCAAAGCCTTTTCAAAAAAACAAATCGGAATGTTGTGGGCTGAGTGTGTATAATCAATTATTTTGTGCGTGATTCCACAATATTTATGATGACCTTGTCCATATCTCTCATGCCTTGATGGGAAATGTATTCTAAGTTTTTTACTGTGCTTTCAATGCTTTCGTCTACAATGCCTTGCAATTCGGGATAATGTCCCTTTAAGGCCAGCAAGGCCGCATGACATGCCTCTAAAGCGGCTGTTCCCACTTTCAAAGCGCATGTGTCCTTGGCACCGTCACAAATCATGCCTGCTAGATTTCCTAAAATAATAGCCATTGCGTTGGCTGCTTTGTTTATTGTCGCTTGACGTATGGAAGCGTTTTGCTGAGATATATCTGTTGTTTGGGGCTCGTCTTGAGCAAGCATGTACACAAGCCCAGCGGCGGCACCGGCTCCTGCACACGCCGTACATCCACAGACGGGACTGAGCCGCCCCAAACGACTTTTAATGTAGGATGTAGAGAGATGACTAAAGGCTAAGGCTTCAGCCAATTGTCTTGAGCTTTTATCGGAAACTTGTGACATCATGGTAATGGGAATGATGGCAGTAAGTCCATGATTGCCACTACCAGCACTGCTCATAACAGCTTCTTTAAGCCCCCCCATACGGGCATCGGCGGCGGCAGCCGTATAGGCCTTAATGCGCAAGGATTGTGAAGCAAGGTCTCGTCCTGCGGGTAAGAGAGGGATGTTCTGCAAAATAGTGCGCCCTGTTTGCAAACCCAAGGGCATCTCTATACCTTTGAGAGCCATGTCCATATTCATTCGCGCGCCTTGCAAGAGGTAGTCAACGTCAGCATCTGTCATGCTCTCTAAGACTGTCACCACCTGTGAGTAGGGCATAGTGCGAATGCGCTCGGCAATACTGCGCGGTGCTTCGGGATTGTCCCCTTTCGTGTGCGGTCTTTGCGTGTCATATATAAGAGCATCATCTTGATATATTTTAGTAATATTGTCGTGCTGTCCTTCGATGATACATTGCGCCGTGTGTCCCGCATCGTCCTTGAGGAGGGCGTGAATATATACCCCATGAAAATTTGTGTCTGCATGAATTTCAATACAATGTTTGCCGAGTAATGCTACAGCTTGCGGAATAATGTCGGGTGTGCAATCTTTCAGAACTTCTAGGCCATAGGCCGCATTCCCTTGTAAAATTGACAAGGCAGCGGCAATATTATTGCCTTTCATGCCTGCTGTGCCGGGGATGCCTACAGAGGCGCCGTTTTTAAAAATCCCATCGCTTACAATGATTTTAGCGTGTAAAAAAGCACCTTGCAGATACTCTTTGGCTTTTGCCACAGCCAAAGCCACTGCGCCGGGTTCTGTGCAACCCAATGCAGGCTTGACTTCTTCTGTTAAAAATTCTGTGAGTGTAAAAGCTCTTTGCGACATGAAAACACTTCCTTATGCTCATAGTGGAAATAAAAAGTGAAAATAAAAGGCGTGTGAGTAGGTGAGTTTTTTGACTGAGAAATACGGAAGCTAATTTAGATAACATATTGAATGTATTTCTATTATATGTGGGAATGCTTTTTCTTCTGCGTCGCACAGCGAGCGCGTTTTGAAGGGAGGGAAACCTTTTGGGCGCTAGAAAAAAATTTTCCTAAGATGCCGTGACTGCTTCCCTGATAGAGCACAGAAGTTCGCTCTTTGACGACAAGGTCTGGTCGTAAACAACAAAAGGGGGAAAGGCCCTACAGTTCGCCAACTGCAGGGCCTTTCTCTCAAACCAAACACACGAAACGTGGAAAATTCCCACATTTCAGGGCAAGGTGCTCACAATTCCCTGTCCCTATATGCAAGCATATGGATTTTGGTACTGCCTGTCAAGTTTTTTCTAAAAAAAGTTTTCCCCCAAGAAAAAAAGAAGAAAAAAGTTTTTCCCAAACCCCTTTCAAAAAAAACGAATGAGATGACGTGCATTTGCTTAACAGCCTGTTGAAAAAGTCCAAATTTACAGGCCGTTCAAAAAAGGTGAGATGCAAGGAAGCGCAAAAAAGCAAGCAACGCCGTGTATATAGACATACATAAGTTGTTTGCTTTTTTGGCGCTGACGATGCAGATTGCCTTTTTTCAACGGCCTGTTAAGCGATGCCTATTTATGACGCTTGCCACCTGTGCAGAAATGTTTTATAGGATAAGGCCTGTGCAATTTATTTTGGAGATATCTTATACTATGAGAATAGAATGCCCCGAGTGCGCATTTTGGCGTGAGGTTCCTGAGGACCGTTTGCCTGCGCATGCTGCTGTTGCGACATGTCCACAGTGCGGATGTCGCTTCCGGATGTTTCATGGAGAAAATACAGAAAACACTGAAAACCCTCTTCCTCCCGGTGCCCACATCCCTCGTTCAGAAGAGCCTTTATATACACAGGCGCAGATAGCTGCAGACCGCGAGGCTGTCTTGCAAAGGCGCCAAATGGCATGCGAAAAAGAACAAAAAACTGCGGATGCTCACGAGCAATACAGCGACAGAACCTGTGACGAAAACGCGACCTTTCGTGCGCCGCCTCATGAGGAGAATGACGCCTTTCCTCTTGAAAATCCGTGGGATAATATAGTAAAAAATGGATATTTTGCTGCGTTCTATCAAACGCTGACCGGCGTCATGTTTGCACCGCAGCGCTTTTTTGCAGGCATAGTTCCACAAAAATCTCATGTGCATATCCTTATTTTTTTTGTGATTATCAGTCTTATGCAAATTGTTGTGGAGCGCTTTTGGGGGGGGATGATGGCGTCTTATTTAGCATCCACCGCCATCAGCGACCCAGAGCTGCAAACATTGATTAAGATGCTGACGCCTCGTTATAATGTCTTCTTTGCACTCCTTATGGGCTCTGCTTTGGCGACGGTCAAAATCTTTTTTACGTCCATTTTTTACTTTGCATTTTTTAAGTTAGCTGCACCACGCGCGGCAAATTTTTCGTTGATTTTTCAAATTGTCGCCTATGGTTCTGCCCCATTGCTCCTGTGTTTTGTGCCCGCACTTGGCTCCTTGGTGGGCTTCATCTGGAGCGTTGTCTGCACTCTTATCGGATGTCGCTATGCAATGCGTCTTTCTTGGGGGCAGGTTATGTTTGGTATTATACCATATTACCTCATTGCATTGCCTGTGATTTTTGTCTTTGCAAACAGTATATAATCGCATTTGGGGAAAGGTATAAAAATTGCATATATTGCAATCAGAAATGGAAAAACTCATTCTTTTGACAATGGAAAATGCCCTTTCGCACATTTGCGCACATTTGCGCGGTCAGGCGTATGGCACTTGGTGTCAATAGCACAGGTCACATGAAAAACTTTTGGCGTCCATTCAAGGATTGCAAAGCCCTATAGTGAGGATACAATGAAATATTTGCACACCCCTTGCGCCCCTTCCAAAAACGCACAGCGGCGCACTCCTAAAAGCATGGCACAAGCTGTGTCTAGCCCTCTACGTAACGCCCTGCACATGTCTTTAGGCACGGCTTTGCTGCTTATCTGCGCCCTTTTTTTGAGCGGGTGCGCCGCGAAAGGCAATGAGGGCGGCATAACCGTAGGCATGGAAGGTGAAACAGCCACACCTTATCATGTCACCTATGAGGCTGAAGTGGACGTAACCCCTGTGCGTGTCTACGTGCACCCAAATGTCAGCCCCCTTGAGCCACTGCGTGGCCTCTTTGTGCCCTTGCGCATGACACAGAACATCTCGCAGCCGAAGGCCATGAGCCGCAGTGTGAGTCGTCCATTATGGCAAGTATGGTTGTCGCAACAGGCATTTGCAGCCCTTGAGTACGACGACAAAATTGTTCCTTATAATGTGAGCGATGCTCTTGGACTTGCACGCCAGCGCGGTGCAAATGTCCTTATTGGCGGCTATATAACCCATTATATTGACGGAGGCACCGCCGGAGATTCTGTAGTATCCATGCAAATCGAAATGTACGAAGTTGCCACAGGCAACCTCATATGGTCGATGGGGCAAGGCGGTCGTCTTGATAAGCAAAAAGCACAAGATTACTTCCTTGTAGGTGTACAAGCGCGTATGCCGGGCGACCCTGTCAGCTTGACGGCGCGCTCGCTTGCCTATG
>CAYJGA010000119.1:0-6248 GCA_964369255.1 uncultured Desulfovibrionaceae bacterium | reverse complement strand
AAACACGAGAAATCGCCACTCTTTTTTTGCACCTTCATGAAATATGCGGGCTAGGACAAAAACGGACGCATATCACCCTCTGCGGTGAAGGTGATGTCCTCATAGTCGCCTAAAAATTCTATATGCTCGCACCCCTCAAGCTCAGAAACAAGCCCTTCAGATACATAGCACTCCGACAAATACAGCGTATTCGGGATGGAAATAAGGCGTACCTTATCCGCAGGCGCAGAACCTTGCAAACATGTCAGCATGGCGTGTAGCACATCCCTTTCTGTGGGTAAGTGCAAAGGGATACTGGCGCGGACGGGAAAGGTGGTGGTGAGGCAGTTTAAGTAGGTCGGCTTTTTATCAATTTTATCCACAAGCTTCTGCGTCGTAAAATCCGCAAGTCCAATGCCGCACGCGTTGCCGTGCGTATCGTCCGTCAAGTCCCACACTGCAATATAGCGGATGGATGGCGCTACAGGCTCCGGCTCTCCTTGGATGCGTAAGCGTCCAATAATGTTCGTATCCATACCTGTCCCGCTAAAATTCTTGCCCATACGCTCCACAATGAGCGCATCGAGGTTTTGGGCGGGCAAGGCTGGCATGAGGGATTTTGAATACAACAAAAGCGCCTTTTCTTCCTCAAAAAGCGATTGCGCCGCGACAGCTTTTATGAGTGCTGTTTCTTCATACGCATTTTCAATGATAACAATGCCCCCGATCACAGGCATCTTCTGTAATATCACATCGCCCACATGTCGCAAAAGGGGCGCAAGTTCCGACGCCTTGCCCTGACTGTGGAATTGCTGTGCCCCGCCGGGGCCGCCAAGTCCCACCACAAGCTTCTTGAAAAGCCCACTCTCCACATCGCCCTTGAATGACGTGTGCGTCTTCACGCGATTGATGGGAATAATCACATCCACCTCAAAGGCAGAGTCCAGCATATAGGCCATGAGTCCCGTGGCAGTGGTGCCAATTTCGCGGCAATGCGTACATGTCACAATGGGCGCACCGATGCGCTCCTCTGTGATGCCAAAGCTTGCCAGCACTTCAAGCTGCCCCTCTTCCGTACCACCTCCGTGACTGCCCATGGCTGAAAGCAACACAGGCTCTGCACCCACCTCGCGCACACAATCCACAGCCGTCTTGAGCATGGTTACAATATTCTGAATGCCGCGGCTCCCCACAGTCAAACCCACTTTTTGCCCCGCCTTCACAGAAGCAGCCGTCAAAAGTGTGCGCATTTCTGCAGCCATACTGGCGACGACATCCTCTACCAAGGGACGCGGGAAGTGCTGGCGAATGCGACGCATTCGTGGAAGCGCCGGAAGCGCTGAAATGACAGTTTCTGACATGAATATCCCTTCTTAAAAATTTCTTTATTCCGCTTTTTTGTTTTTGCTGAAAGGCTTGTGGGGGAAACTTAAAAAAAACACATAGCACAATGAGAAGATTTGATGAGCCTACACCTGTACCACATCAAGCCAGTGATACACAGATGCCTGCTCCGGCGCATGCGCGCTCAACTGCATGACACAGCCACTGCATCCTGTCAACACAACACGCGCTTTTCCGTCTGCAAATCCGTCCCAACACCGCTCTGCTAAGTCCTTACTGAGCATCGGATTAAGCAATTTCAACACGCCGCCAAAGCCACAACACAGCGCCGCCCCCTGCTGCATCTGAGGCAGGACAGTGCGCAAAAATGACATATCCGCATCCTTGCCATCCCAATGACATGGGGAATGATAGGCAAGGGTCTCTGGTGCCTTGTCTGTTGCCTCAAAGAGGACGCAGTCCATCACTTCGGAGAGGGGTCGGATGGACTGCGTCCATGAGGAGATAAGGGAGGAGAGAGGAGAGGAGGCGAAAAGCGGCGTATGCACATAGTGCCGCAAACTGTGTACGCACGATGCGCAAAAGACAACAAGCAAAGGCCTGTCCACGGCTTCCCACTGCGCCACATTATGCGCAATAGCGCTGTGGTGCGCCTTCTGAAGTCCGGCGTGCTCATAGGTGCCGCCACAACACTGAAAATTGGAATCCTCCAACACTGTGCCGCCAAGGCGATGAATGAGCTTTGTCGTCTTTTCAATCCATGTTTGACGCAATCGCGACGCAGTACAGCCGGCAAAGAGCGCCACGCGCTTGCCTTCAAGAGGCAAGGCGCCGCCGGCTGTCATATCGGGCGCAGAACGCAGACGTATCCACGGTTCTACGGCCTCCGGCGCACGCATGGCAAGGGCGGCAGAATGCAATATGGACAGCTTCGGCGGCAAGAGACTGTGTGGCATAAGCGGCGCCAGCGCTTTGGCCGGCGGCCAGAACTTATCCCCGTGTCGCACCCATTCGCGCCACGCGTACTGCTGCCACTTTGGATGACGTCCACGCACCTCTGCCAGCCTATCAGGCACAGACAGCTTCACTGCGCACGCGCGCTGACAGCGCCCGCAGCTCGTGCAATGCCCCGCAAGGGCTGTCATAGTATCCCAATCAAGAGCACTCGCGTCACGGAGCGCCGTCTGCATGAGAAGTTGCTTTGCCTTAGGGCTGTACTCCTCCGCCTTAAAGCGCTGAAACACAGGACACGAATTGACACAGGCACCGCATTGGGTACACGCCTGACCGCACGCTTTCATAATCAATACCCCTTGCCGGGATTCATGATGCCGCGCGGGTCAAAGACCGCTTTCACACCGCGCATGAGCGCCAATGCCTGCGGGGGAATTTGCACACTCGCATCCTTCACTATGCCGCAGCCATGCTCACCGGAGCACGTCCCACCAAGCGCAAGCAGCGCCTTGTTCACCGCATACTTTGCCGCGTAGACGCGCTCTGTCACAGCAGTATCCGCCGCATCATAAAGGAAGTTCACATGGATATTCCCGTCGCCCACATGACCAAAATGAATGAGGGTGACATCATACTGCTCGCCAATGTCTTCAATGACGCGTATGGCCTTTGTAAGCATGCCCCGTGGCACAGTCACATCGTCGGACAATTTATTTGGCCCCAGCAAAAAGGCCGTGGGATTGATACGCCGACGGATTTCCCACAGCGCCTCTTCCTCTGCTCCCATGCCTGTCACATGCCACATGGATGTGGGGATATTGTCAACAATACTTTGCACTTCAAAGGGTAGTGTGTCCGTGCTGCCATCCACGCGCAAGAGCAAGAGGGCGCCGATATTCTCCGGCCATGGTACACTCCCCTGCTCACCCATAAGACGCACAATCTTGTCACCAATATATTCAAGGGCGCACGGCAAAACCCCCGCCGCAAATATCTTGCCCACAGCGCCCAGCGCCGCCTCGCAGCTCTCATAACCCACAAGCACAGAGGCCGACGCTTGCGGCTTAGGGAGCAATTTCAGCCATATTTTGCTGATAAAGCCCAGCGTCCCCTCAGAACCCACCATGAGGCGTGCCAAATCCAAGCCCACGACGTCCTTATGGTTACGTCCGCCAAAGCGTACCACTTCCCCGCTTGGAAGCACCACTTCCATGCCAAGCACAAAATCCCGCGTGACGCCGTATTTCAGCGCACGCATGCCCCCGGCGCACGTAATCACATTGCCACCAATGGTGGACGAGTGCACCGTGGCAGGGTCTGGCGGATAATACAAGCCCTTGGCCTCGCACGCGGCCTGAAAGACGCCTGTATTGACACCCGGCTCCACCACTGCCACAAAGTCCTCGTTGGATATTTCGAGGATGGCGTCCATTTTGAGCGTGGACACGACGATGCCGGGGATAACGGGCACACAGTCGCCCACAAGGTTCGTACCACGTCCGCGCACATAAATGGGGATGCGCTGCTGGTTTGCCCAGCGCAAAAGTTCTTGTATCTGTTGCACAGAACCGGCACGCACAACAGCCAAGGGTGTGCCGCGGCGCATGCTGGCGTCGGTGCCATAGACGTGCATTTCTTCCGCAGATGTCAGCACATCTTGAGGGAAAAGGCCTTCCAGAAAGGTCACATCTTCCGTCGTGAGTTGTGTTCTATAATCAAGCATATTTATTCTCCCTCAGCGCCTGTGTCTTATGCCTTCCCACAGAGCCGCTTGACGCCGAGTATACAGTAACCCCACAGCGGCGTTCCGTTCAAGAGCGAGAACAGAGAAAACGCGAGCAGACAGGCAGAGATGGGATTTTCAAGGAAAATCCACCATGACCCTTGACTGATGAGGAGGGATTGGTTGAGGCTCATGTCGAGCATTTGCCCCAATATCATACCCACGACCAAGGGCGCCACAGGAATACGCAACTTATCCATTATGTAACCAAGCAGACCAAAGCCCAACATGAGGTACACGTCAAACATGCTGTTATTGATGGCAAAGGCGCCGATAATACAGAAAACGGAAATAATGACGGCGAGTAGCTTGCCGGGAATGCGTGTCACGAAGACCGCAAGACGCGTAAAGCCAAGACCAATGGCAAACATGAAAAAATTTGCGATGAACAGCGCCCACAAAAGCGTATAAGCCACATCGGCGTATTCTGTCATAAGTGTGGGGCCGGGCATGATGCCATGGGTCATAAGGCCGCCGAGCAAAATTGCCGTGGACGAGCTGCCCGGAATACCAAGGGAAATCGTAGGCACAAGCGCACCGCCCACCACAGCATTGTTTGCAGCTTCCGGCGCCGCTACGCCGTAGGCAGAGCCCTTACCAAATTTCTTTTTT
This sequence comes from uncultured Desulfovibrionaceae bacterium, assembly GCA_964369255.1. Classification (GTDB taxonomy): domain Bacteria; phylum Desulfobacterota; class Desulfovibrionia; order Desulfovibrionales; family Desulfovibrionaceae; genus CAYJAD01. Next base: position 1,576 of record CAYJGA010000119.1, on the reverse strand, counting down.
TCTTCCGACGAAGCGAAACGCTTCGCCTCATTATAGGCAAACCAGCACGCCGTGTCGCCACCTGTGCCGGGGATAAGCCCCGTAAAAACACCTATGCCGCTGGAGCGAAAAATTGTGGGCATAAGATGCTTCACATCCTTCCAGCGAGGAAGCACACTGTCCTCAATATTGCCACGCTGGGCATTGTCAAGCTCGTCGCTCTCAATAAGGCGCATCACTTGCGGAATGGAGAAGAGACCTATGAGCGCCACAGTGAAGGCAATACCTGAATACAGCTCAATCATGCCAAAGGTAAAACGCGGGCTGCCTGTGATAGGATCCATGCCAATGGACGCAAAAAGCAAACCCAAGGCGCCCGCAAGCAAGCCTTTAATCGTCGACTCTTGCGAAAGAGAGGCTAAGACAGTCATACCAAGCACCGCCACGGACGTTAATTCCACAGGCCCAAATTCCACAGCCACACGACCAAGAAGGGGCGCGACAGTCAAGAGCACAAGACTACTTATGACACCACCCACAAAGGAGGCCGTGAGCGAAATACTCAAGGCGCGTCCTGCGTGTCCCTTCGCCGCCATGGGAAAACCGTCGAGCACCGTGGCTGCCGCAGAGGGTGTGCCCGGTGTGCGTACAAGGATGGCGGCAATGGAACCGCCGTACATGGCTGCCATATATATGGATGTCAACATGCTTATGCCCGTCTCCGGCGCTAAGGGAAAGGTGACAGGCACAAGGATGGCGATGGCCATGGTGGCAGACAGACCGGGCATGGCGCCCACAAAGAGGCCTATGGTCGTGCCAATAGCCACAGCGAGCAGGTTCACAGGTTGGATAACATGTGTCAGACCCAACAAAATATTTTCAAAGAACATACGCTATCCTCCCACGAAGTGTTCAAGCAAGCCAAGAGGGACGGGCAAATGTAAAAAGCCCACAAAAAGAGCATAAATAAATGCCGAAAAAAGGACACCTATGACCACAGACGGCACAAAATTTATTGCACGTATGACTCGACAGCTCGCCACAACAAATATGGGAGTGGCAAAAAAATAGCCCACAGGCTCCACGCATAATACATAGCCCGCAAGGAGCAGCAAAAAGACACCAAGTCGCGCAATATTGCCCATGACAGGCTCGTCTTCTTGTAATGTTCGGCGGATGAATGCTTGAATAAGCATGGCGACCACCAAGAGAAAAATCAACACCATGAGCATGCGGGGAAAGACCGCCGCCGACGCAGGCATAGAGTAGGTCTGCTGCCAAAACAGGACGACAAGCGCCATAACTGCTAAGGCAAAACAACTATCCTTCTTAAATGGTGACATAGGCATACTCCTTTTTCGCATCGGCGCACGCAACACACATCAAGCGCGCACACTGTTGAAAAGTGCGGCGTCCCCCAGCTTGCCAGCTTGCCAGCTTGCCAGTTTACCAACCTGTTCCTCAGGTCATTCTAATTATCTGAATCATTCTCAATAGTGCTTGCCAAATACTCTTGAGAGTCTGCCAAGCTTTACGTAGACAAGGATGACTTGTGAGCTGTTTTGCGTTTTAATCGGCAATTTCCTCTCAGATTTCC
>CAYJGA010000118.1:0-6262 GCA_964369255.1 uncultured Desulfovibrionaceae bacterium | reverse complement strand
CATGTTTCGCCATTGCCTTACCTCCACATTAGTTTTTTTTAGTATCACGGCTTTTCACGCCGCTGTGTTTCCTGCCACCTTAACGGAGAATGGCTGGAAAGACCATCATTAAGCGTAGCTCATACGCAAAATTTCCATTCTCTTCTTCTCAAGGTCTTGCTCTTGGCAAGCAGTGAAAACACAGAAGAGCATGAACTCCATTCGGTACTAACCAAATTTCTCCTTAAAGACAAGCCCAAATAAGGCCTTTATCCAAAATTCTCTGTGCGATAATCTCTTCTTTTTTATCTAACACAATAAAATAAAAATGAAAATTTATGCTATATTTTTCACAAAAGACTTTAAAAAAAACACTTCCTCATGTGCAACGTTCTGATTTTTTTTGAATGCACAGAGTTTTTTCTTGACATGCTATAAAAAATCTACTACAAGACCTCTCCGGTATTATATATGAGGTAGGACATGTTCGAGAGCCTTTCTGACAGACTTTCTACGGTATTTCGTAATTTCAGCGGTCGCGGCCAACTTTCTGAAGATAACATTCAGGAAGGCTTGCGCGAGGTGCGCTTAGCTTTGCTTGAGGCTGACGTCAACTTCAAAGTTGTCAAAAGCTTCGTGGAAAACGTGCGCGAAAAATGCCTTGGGCAAGAGGTGCTCAAGGGCGTAAGCCCTGCACAACAAGTAGTAAAAATCGTTCATGATGAACTTGTGGACTTGCTTGGCGGTGAAACCACAGGCCTTGACCTTCGCGGTAATCAACCCGCTGTTATTATGATGGTCGGCCTGCAAGGTTCGGGGAAAACCACCTCGTCCGGCAAGATCGCCAATATTTTGCGCAAAGACAAAATGCGCCCCTATCTTGTTCCTGCCGATGTGTATCGACCCGCCGCCATTGACCAGCTTACCATGCTCGCAAAGCAGCTCGATATGCCTTGCTATGCGTCAAGCGTGGACATGAACCCTGTGGATATTGCTAAAAATGCCATCGAAGAGGCACGCCAAGCGCAAGCGACTGTGGTGCTCTTGGATACGGCGGGGCGCTTGCACGTGGATGAAAACCTCATGCAAGAGCTTGTGGCCATAAAGGCTGCTGTCAATCCGCAAGAAATTCTTTTTGTGGCCGATGCCATGACAGGTCAAGACGCTGTCACTGTGGCGGAGGCTTTCAATGAAAAACTAGGCATCACAGGCGTTGTGCTCACCAAGATGGACGGCGACGCCCGCGGCGGCGCAGCTCTATCCATTAAATCTGTGACGGGTGCTGCGGTCAAATATGTGGGTCTTGGGGAAAAGCTGTCTGAGATGGAAGTCTTCCATCCTGATCGCATCGCCGGCCGCATCCTTGGGATGGGCGATGTGCTGACCCTCGTGGAAAAAGCACAGAGCACCATTGACGAGGAAGAGGCACAAGACCTTGCGCGCAAGATGGAGAGTGCGAAGTTTGACCTTGAGGATTTTCGCACGCAAATGCGCCGCATCAAGCAGATGGGCTCCTTTGATAGTATCCTTAAAATGATTCCTGGGCTTGGCGGCCTTCGCGAAAAGCTCAACGAGGCCAGCGGCGCCATGCCTGAAAAGGAAATGGAGCGCACAGAGGCCATCATCAACTCCATGACCATGGCAGAGCGGCGCAATCCGGACATTTTGAACGGCAGCCGTCGTGCTCGTATTGCTAAGGGTGCTGGTGTGAGCGTGCAGCAGGTGAACCAGCTTGTTCGCCAGTTTGACCAGATGCGGCAAATGATGAAGGGCTTTATGGGCAATGCTCGTGCCGGTGGTAAGAAGGGCGGCAAATTGTCGCGTATGCTCTCTGGATTAGGTGGGGGCTTAGGCGGTGGTCTTGGCGGAGGTATGCCCAATCTGCCCGGTATGGGGGGCGGCATGGGTGGTATGCCCAACCTCTCTGGCCTGCCCGGTATGGGCGGCATGGGTGGTATGGATGGCATGATGCAGCCACCTCGCGGCACAAGTGCCACCAAGAAGAAAAAGAAGCGCGACCCAAAAGTGAAGCGCCGCAAGAAGAAATAATCCGGTCTAAGGAAGTTTTTCGAGTGATTTCGTCCTGCATAAATGTCTTTCTACTTTTTGCAGGTTTGTAATATCTTGAAATGAAAAATAAAAATACTTTTTTCGCCCTTCTCAAAAAAGAATGTATACAAAAGTATAATTCTGGGGCAACAAAGTCTTGCTTTTTTGAACTTTAAACTATAGTATCTGCGCTTAGAAACGCAATGGGAGAAAAGAAATGGCAGTAAAAATTAGACTCACGCGCATGGGTAGCAAGAAGAAACCATTTTACCGTGTGGTTGCAGCCAATGACAATAGCCGTCGCGACGGCAGAGCATTGGACTATCTTGGATATTACAACCCTATGACTGACCCCGCTGATGTGAAGCTGGATGCAGAAAAAGTAAACAAGTGGCTGCAGCTTGGGGCCGAACCCACGGACACCGTCCGCTCGCTTATTAAAAAGCATATGAGTTAAGGAATCTGTGGCCTCCGAGCTCGCCTTCTGGAGGTGTACATGAAGGACCTTATTGCGTATATCGCCAAATCGCTGGTGGATAATCCTGAGAGTGTGACTGTAAGAGAGCTAGAGGGTGAACAAACCTCTGTACTCGAACTTAAGGTCGCAAAAGAGGATATAGGCAAGGTCATTGGAAAACAGGGACGAACTGCTCGTGCCATGCGTACTATTTTGGGCGCAGCAGCAACGAAGGCAAAAAAGCGTACTGTTCTTGAAATTTTGGAATAATTTAACCCAAGCCTGCTGTTGATACACTAAGCTTGGTGTGTATGGTCTTGTGGACTAGTTGAGCGCGTGAATCTCCGTTGAAGAGTGTTTTCCTCGTTCTTTTTTGTACACAAAGGGCTGTTGTGGAGTGATGCTTTCCGAAAGTGTTTTTTCGGTGACATTTGCAAGGCTCCGGCAAGCACGCTCTTTATTCTTCATTCGATGCACTTGTGACGGACAGAGATGTTAATAGCTCTGTGTTAGAGAAGCCAAATGGTTGTGGCGAAAGAATCGTATATCCACGTGGGGACAGTCACACGTCCTCATGGAATCAAGGGGGAGTGCTGTGTGGACTGGTATGCAGACTCCCCTGAATTACTGCGGGGTAAATTTTACTTGCAGAAGCCTTCTGAAGGCCTGCGCTCCCGTGAAAATTTACCCCCTCTTCATGATCTGCTTCATACCTTGACACCCATTGTCAAGGCGACTGTGCGCATGCATAAAGGCAGACCGCTCCTCACCTTGCCTCATGTGACGGACAGAACGCAGGCTGAAGCTTTGCGCGGTGCTCGCATATATGTGTCGAGAGAGGCGCTTGCGCCTCTTCAAGAGGATGAGGCGTACATCCATGACATCTTGGGCATGACTGTCGTTAATGTGACGGACGCGACGAATGAGTCTGTCGTCGGCATTCTAGAGGACATTACCTTTTCCCCTGCGCATATGATTTGGCTTATCCGCAGGAAAGAGGATGACGACGCTACAGCTTCTCAAGAGAGCGCTTCGGAAGGCCGGGAAATATTGTTTCCTGCTGTGGAGGAGTTTATAGACTCCTTCGATTTGGACGCGGGAATAATACGCATAAAACCGCCGCCGGGATTGCTTGAGATTTACCTTTCGTGAAATCCCCTTCACGTAATGACACAGATTTCAACGACATCTGTGTCATTACGGAAGAGGCAGCCCCCTCAAATACTCGGCGGGTGGACTCAGTATTCCCCGTCCTTGACTTCTTGAAGAAACGTATGTGTCGCGATGTTTCGGATTATTTTGTGAAAATAGCCACCTTGAGAGCAAGAATACTCTTAGGGAGTATATTGTAACGCGGCAAAATTACATATTTTTTTACCATATACAGCCCTTATGAAGTATATTTTTTGACAAGCGATGTTTGCTTGACGCTGGGGGCGCATTGGTGTAAGTACTTTTGTTCATAATTTTTTGAAGGAGATGACATTATGAAAAGAACATATCAACCGAGCAAAATCAGAAGAGCTCGCACGTGCGGTTTCCGTGCTCGCATGGCCACTGTTGGCGGTCGCGCTGTTATTCGCCGTCGTCGCGCCAAAGGCCGCAAGCGTTTGAGTGCCTAAGGCCTTGAGTCTTAGGGGCGTAAGCGTTTGAATGCCCCGTTCGCAGGCATTGCCACGAGAAGCTTTTTTGTGCTTTCATAGCACAATTTTGCAAAAAATATTTCTTTCTTATGACACTTCCATTGGGCAGCACCACAAATTTTTTTGAAAAAGCGCTCAATCGCTCTTGGTGGCTGCCCCTGTGGCGGAGAGGTAGAAGATAAAAGGACGCCGAAAGCTGATTGTCTGCTTTTTTTCTCTGATATTGACGAAGAGCAGAAAGTCCGGGCGCTGCCTCAAAGGGAATCTTTGTAAAGCACAAAATTGCCTCTCGTGAGCCTTCATACTTGTTGAAGTGCGTCATTTCTGACATATCCTCACGGCTCCCTATAGGATGCACCTCAATGCGAAACTACACAAAGTGGTGTACGTTGTGCAAAATTATATAAGTTGTAAACTATGACGGCGCACAAGCCACACACTCTTAGCAACGCTCAAAGAACATGCTCAAGCGGGCATTGTTGGACGCGTGCTCGCCGCCTTTTGAAAAGGCGTGACTTTACTGACTGCTATGACGAAAACAAGCGATTTTTCTCACAGCACTTCCTCCTCTTTGCACGCATTCGGACAGACGAAACCCGGGATGCGGCGCAGTGGCGGGTGGGTTTTGCGGTGAGTAAGAAAGTAGGAAATGCCGTGCGGCGCAACAGGATTAAGCGCCTTCTTCGCGAGTTTTTTCGCGTCCACGGGCATATACTTCCGAACACGCTCGACCTTGTGGTCATTGCAAAAAAAAATACAGTGGGCGTTGCGCTGGACTTAGAAACGCTTCGATGCGAATTGCTCCCTGTCTTGAAGAAAATAACAAAATCTAAATATTGCGGCAACTGTGCGGCAAACTTTAAAGACTAGTGGAAGTATGGAAAGCTGTGTGACAAAATGGATCAGGCGTGTATTTCTTCTGCCTGTATTTTTTTATAAATACTTCATATCTCCTGTACTTCCCCCATCATGTCGTTTTATCCCTTCGTGTTCAAGCTATGCGGTTGAGGCTGTTATGCTCCACGGAATCCTACGTGGATCATGGTTAAGCGCTCGCCGTCTTGCGCGTTGTCATCCTTGGAGTGCGGGCGGGCTTGACCCTGTCCCACAAGCGTCGCCGTCTTCGTTGTGTGCGCCTCAAAAAGCACACGATGTCCGACGCTCTGCTACAGTTGCAAACATGACCCCTGTGACAACGGGCGATGCACAGGACAAGCAGGACAGGGCGCCATGGTAACACGTCTTGTCTCTCAGACTCTTTATCCATTAAGACTATTTCATTGAGGCTCATATGCAAAACAACAAAAATCTTATTCTTGCCATTGTTCTTTCCCTTTCTGTAGTTATCGGATGGACATATGTGGCAGAGTACTTTGGCCTTGTTCCCAGTCGTGAAGAAATGGCGCAGCAGCAAGCACAACAGCAGGCAGCACAACAAGCACAAAACCCCACAGCAGCATCTGCCGACACAGCACAAGGGACGGGTTTTGAAACGCTCCCCACCTTCACCCCCGCCCCCGGTCGTGATGTTGTGGTGGAAACGCCCCTCTATCGTGCGGTATTTTACTCCGGTGGCGCCATTTTGCGCTCCTTTGAGTTGACGCAATACGCCGCCATGCAGACAAAGCAACCTTGGCTCAGCATCATGGGCATCCCCTTTGGCGAAGTTGCGCCGGATTATAAAGATGGCATCGCCCCTCGTGTCAACCTCGTAAACCCCACCACCGCCGCCATCTCGCCCTTGGGGCTCTTGGTCAACGGTCAGCCTTCGTGGAGCACGGGCAAATGGGCTTTTGAAGGGGAGAATGTACGCATCACAGAAGGCACAGCTTCCCTCAAGTTCACCGGTGAAGTGGACGGTTTGCGCGTTGTGCGTGAATTTATTTTTTCCGCGGATACATATGAAATCACAGAAAAAATCCACTTAACAACCCTCGGTGACACGCCTCGCTCCGCGCGTCTTGCCTACACAGTCGGCGAGGACGCTTCCGCTGCTATGGGGGGTTATTACGACGCCATGCGCGTGGCATGGGACACTGTTGGTGTCTATGACGAAGAGACGGACGCCGAAATGCTTGCCACCACAGGCATGCAAGTCAACGGAAATATCTCATGGGCAGGCGCCATGAGCACC